>CAKKOY010000005.1 GCA_919592095.1 Ralstonia syzygii subsp. syzygii
CTCCGCCGGCAAGCAGGCATCGCTCGCAGCATTGAGCTGCTCGTTGACCACAACTGCTTGCCTGTCCTACAACCTACCCAAACTGTCATAACCTCTGTGCTGAGGTACTAGGTTCTCCGCGTCGCAGCGCGAGGCGGGCGCGAACAGGTGCCCGGCCAGCGACATCGACCCGGAGGTCGGCGTTTCCAGGCCGCACAGGATCTTGGACAGGGTGCTCTTGCCCGCGCCGTTCTCGCCGGTCAATGCCAGCACCTCGCCCGCGTAGACGTCGAGATCGACGTCACGCAGCACGGGCGCGGCGTAGTGCTTGCTGAGGGCGGATGCTCGCAGCAGCGGCGTGCGCGGTGTAGAGGCGGTGGTCATGGCGGGCGGTGCTGGCGGGCGGTGCTGGCGGCGGCTGGCAGGCCCGGTTCAGGTGCGGGTGACCAGGTTGACCGGTGTTTTGATCACCCCGCCCAACTGCGCCTGCGGCGTTTTCGCCGCCAGGGCCTTCAGCGCGGTCTGGATGCCGTACACCGCCTGCTGGTCGGCGTGCTGGTCGGCGGTCGCCGCGACGCGGCCGTCCGCCAGCATGGCCTTGATGGCGGCGATGTCGTCATAGCCGCCGATCAGGACTCTGCCGGTCTTGCCCGCGGCGCGCACGGCCGACACCGCACCGATCGCCATGTTGTCGTTGCCGCACAGCAGGGCCTTGATGTCGGGCTGGGCACGCAGCATCGCGGCGGCCACCTTGTTGCCCTTGTCGATTTCCCACTCGCCCGATTGCACGCTGACGATCCTGAGCCTGGCGGCTTGCGCGGCATCCTTGAAGCCCGCGGTGCGCTGCTGTGCGTTGGTGGTGGTCGGGACGCCCTCGATGATGCCGATCGCGTCGCCCGGCTTGAGCGACCTGGCGACGAAGTCGCCCACCAGGCGCGCGCCCTTGCGGTTGTCGGGGCCGACGAACGGCACCTTCAGGCCTTTGTCCTTGAGTGCTTCCGGGTCGAGCCGGTTGTCGATATTGACGACCAGGATGCCCGCATCGACCGCCTTCTTGACCACCGGCACCAGCGCCTTCGAATCGGCCGGCGCCAGCACCAGCTCATCGACGCGCGTCACGATCATCTGCTCGATCAGGCGGATCTGTCCGCTGGTGTCGGTCTCGTCGCGGATGCCGTTGGCCAGCAGCGTGTATTCCGATGCGTGCGCTTTCTGATGGGCTCGCGCGCCGTTCTCCATGGTCAGGAAGAACTCGTTGGCAAGCGATTTCATCACCAGCGCGATCTTGGGCGGCTGGCTGGCGGCACGCGCGGCGGCGAACGGAAACGGCAGGGCAAGGGCGAGTGCGGAACCCGCGCTCAGTCCAAGGGCGCGGCGGCGGCTGGAATCCATGATGTCTCCTCCGGGAGTGCCTGTCTGGGCAGGGGGTGAGGCGCGGTCGTCGTTGCCCCACATTATAAGGGGCAATCGCGCCGCGTCGCTCGCAAACGTTTGCGTACCCTTGAGTCTCGGCCGCCGCGCCCTGGAAGTCAATGGATTTGCGTTGTGCGACGCATAAGGAAAACCCTCGGTCCGGCCGCCCGCGGGCGGCGGTGCGGCCCGTGGTGCGCCGGGCGATACCCCTATCCGACGTGGTTGATTGTTTTGCGCCACAATACGGCCTTCGCGCGACGCCACCTGCCGGCCCGGCAGGCAGAAAGCCCCCTGCTGCGGCGCGGAAATTTCCCGACACCTTAGTTGACTGATTTTGTCGGGTTCCTTTATACTTGAGCAAAACGATCAGGTATTCCCCGACATCATGAGATTGACCACCAAAGGCCGCTTCGCGGTCACCGCCATGATCGACTTGGCGCTGCGCCAGGAGCAGGGTCCGGTCACGCTGGCCGGGATCAGCCAGCGCCAGAAGATTTCGCTGTCGTACCTGGAGCAACTGTTCGGCAAGCTGCGCCGCCACGAGATCGTGGAGAGCGTGCGCGGTCCGGGCGGCGGCTATAGCCTGGCGCGCCGTGCCGACGACGTCACCGTCGCCGACATCATCATCGCCGTGGACGAGCCGCTCGACGCCACCCAGTGCGGCGGCAAGGGCAACTGCGGCGGCGAGGAGCACTCGGGCCGCTGCATGACGCACGACCTGTGGGCCACGCTGAACCAGAAGATGGTCGAGTACCTCGATTCGGTGTCGCTGCAGAACCTGGTCGACCAGCAGCGCGAACGCCAGCCGGAAGTGGTGCAGGACATGCGCGATGCGCGCCCCGCTCGGCGCGACCGTACGCCGGCGCGCCCCCGTGCCGCGGAGGCGCCGCTGGCCGAGCCGGTCAAGCGCGCCCCGCTGGTCAACTCCGTTTTCAGCCTGGCGCAATCATGAGCACGATCGCAACGGCATGACGATCGGGCGCCACGGCGCCGGTCCATACGAATATCGCCCCCACACAAGGCAGATCAGATAATGAGTACCCCACATCTCCCCATCTACATGGATTATTCCGCGACGACGCCGGTGGATCCGCGCGTGGTCGACAAGATGATTCCGTACCTGCGCGAGCAGTTCGGCAACCCGGCTTCGCGCAGCCACGCGTTCGGCTGGGCAGCGGAAAAGGCCGTCGAGGCCGCACGGGAACAGGTGGCGGCGCTGGTCAATGCCGACCCGCGCGAGATCGTGTGGACGTCCGGCGCGACCGAGTCCGACAACCTGGCGCTCAAGGGTGCGGCCAACTTCTACAGCAGCAAGGGCAAGCACATCATCACCGTCAAGACCGAGCACAAGGCCGTGCTCGATACGACGCGCGAGCTGGAGCGTCAGGGCTTCGAGGTGACCTACCTGGATGTGCAGGAAAACGGCCTGATCGACATCGAGCAGTTCAAGCAGGCGCTGCGCCCGGACACCATCCTGGCCTCGGTGATGTCGGTCAACAACGAGATCGGCGTGATCCAGGACATCGAGCAGATCGGCGAGATCTGCCGCGACAAGGGCGTCATCTTCCACGTCGACGCCGCGCAGGCGACCGGCAAGGTGGAACTCGACCTGCAGAAGCTGAAGGTCGACCTGATGTCCTTCTCGGCGCACAAGACGTACGGTCCGAAGGGCATCGGCGCGCTGTACGTGCGCCGCAAGCCGCGCATCCGCGTCGAAGCGCAGATGCACGGCGGTGGCCACGAGCGCGGCATGCGTTCGGGCACGCTGCCCACGCACCAGATCGTCGGCATGGGCGAGGCATTCCGCATCGCGCGTGAAGAAATGGCCACCGAGAACGAGCGCATCCGCATGCTGCGCGACCGTCTGTACCGCGGCCTGAGCGACATGGAAGAGATCTACGTCAACGGCGACATGGAGCGCCGCGTGCCGCACAACCTCAATGTCAGCTTCAACTTCGTGGAAGGCGAGTCGCTGATCATGGCGATCAAGGATGTCGCTGTGTCGTCGGGCTCCGCGTGCACGTCGGCATCGCTGGAACCGTCCTACGTGCTGCGCGCCCTGGGCCGCAACGACGAACTGGCCCACAGCTCGATCCGCTTCACGGTCGGCCGTTTCACCACCGAGCAGGAGGTCGACTACGTGATTGCGCTGCTCAAGAGCAAGATCGGCAAGCTGCGCGACCTGTCTCCGCTGTGGGAGATGTACAAGGACGGCGTGGATCTGAACAGCATTCAGTGGGCGGCGCACTGAGCGCGGCGTTTGACGGGCAACGGCGCACCGCGCCAGCCAATGATTGAAAGAGGTGTGAAATGTCTTACAGCAACAAGGTTCTGGACCACTACGAAAACCCCCGCAACGTCGGCTCCTTCGACAAGGGTGACGACACGGTCGGCACCGGCATGGTTGGCGCGCCGGCGTGCGGCGACGTGATGAAGCTGCAGATCAAGGTCAACGAGCAGGGCGTGATCGAGGACGCGAAGTTCAAGACCTACGGCTGCGGCTCGGCCATCGCCTCGTCGTCGCTGGTGACGGAATGGGTGAAGGGCAAGACGCTGGATCAGGCGCTGGATATCCGCAACACGGCCATCGCCGAGGAACTGGCGCTGCCGCCGGTGAAGATCCACTGCTCGATCCTGGCCGAGGACGCCATCAAGGCGGCCGTGGCCGACTACAAGGAAAAGCACGGCAACGCTGAGCAGAAGGCTGCCTGAAGTCGGACCGATCCGAAGGAAACGCAATGATCACCCTGACCGACAAGGCCGCGCAGCACGTCACCCGCTACCTTGCCCGCCGCGGCAAAGGCGTGGGGCTGCGCCTGGGCGTCAAGACTACCGGCTGCTCCGGCCTGGCGTACAAGCTGGAATACGCGGACGAGATCGCCGCCGAGGACAACGTCTTCGAATCCAACGGCGTCAAGGTGATCGTCGATCCGAAGAGCCTGCCGTACATCGACGGCACCGAGCTGGACTACGCGCGCGAGGGGCTCAACGAGGGTTTCCGCTTCAACAACCCGAATGTGAAGGACGAGTGCGGCTGCGGCGAGTCGTTCCGCGTGTGAGCCGTCGGGTGCATTGAAACAGGCGATTGTCGGATTCGAGCGGGACGAGGAAGGCCATTGGGTCGCGCGTCTCGCCTGCGGGCACGGGCAGCACATGCGCCACGACCCGCCGTGGCAGTCGCGGCCCTGGACGCAGACGGAAGCGGGACGCGCAGGCAGGATCGGCGAGATGGTGGAGTGCCTGAAGTGCGACCGGGGCGAACCGGTCAAGTGACCGGGCAAGACAGGTCGGGAGCAACAAGGCGGCGCGGCCGCTTTTTTTATTCATGAATTCCGCGAGCGATACGCACTTTTCCCTGTTCGGCCTGCCCGAGCATTTCGAGGTCGACGACGACGGGCTGAATGCCGCGTACCGCACCGTGCAATCGCAGGCGCACCCGGACCGCTATGCGCATGCCGGCGACGCCGAGCGCCGTGTCGCCATGCAGTGGGCCACGCGCGCCAACGAGGCGTATCGGACCCTGCGCGATCCGCTCAAGCGGGCGACGTATCTGCTGCACCTGCGTGGCATCGACGTGCAGGCCGAAAACAATACGGCCATGCCGCCGGCCTTCCTGATACAGCAGCTGGAATGGCGTGAGTCGCTGGCCGACGCCAAGGCCGGACGCGACATGGGCGCGCTGGACGGTCTGCTGGCCATGCTGCGCCGGGAGAAGCGCACCCGTTACCAGGCGCTGGCCGGGCTGCTCAATGGCGGCGGCCACGACGCGGCTGCCGCCGATGCCGTGCGCCAACTGATGTTCATCGAAAAGATCGAGCGGGATACCGTCGAGGCGATCGACCGGCTGGACGACTAGACCCCTTGCATTTGCGGCAGCCGCCCGCGCAGGCCATGACGCAATGTCGGGTTTGCCAAGGCCGGCAGCCTCATCCGCGCAATCGAGACCCGACATGGCTTTACTCCAGATTTCCGAACCCGGCGAATCGCCCGCGCCGCACCAGCGCCGCCTGGCGGTGGGCATCGACCTGGGCACGACCAACTCGCTGGTCGCCTCGGTGCGCAGCAGCGTGCCGGAAGTGCTGCCCGACGAGCAGGGCCGGCCGCTGCTGCCCTCGGTGGTGCGCTACTTGGCCGCAGGCGGCGCGCAGATCGGCTACAAGGCCCAGGCCGAGGCGGTGCGCGATCCGAAGAACACCATCATCTCGGTCAAGCGTTTCATGGGGCGCGGGCTGAAGGATGTGGCCCATATCGAGAACACGCCGTACGACTTCGTCGATGCGCCCGGTATGGTGCAGTTGAAGACCGTGGCCGGCGTGAAGAGCCCGGTCGAGGTGTCGGCGGATATCCTCGCCACGCTGCGCCAGCGCGCGGAAGACACGCTGGGCGACGACCTGGCCGGCGCCGTCATCACCGTGCCGGCGTACTTCGACGACGCGCAGCGCCAGGCCACAAAGGATGCCGCCAGGCTGGCCGGACTGAACGTGCTGCGCCTGCTGAACGAGCCGACCGCCGCCGCCATTGCCTACGGCCTGGACAACGCGGCCGAAGGTGTCTACGCGGTCTACGACCTGGGTGGCGGCACCTTCGATATCTCCATCCTCAAGCTCACCAAGGGCGTGTTCGAGGTGATGTCGACCGGCGGCGATTCGGCGCTCGGCGGCGACGATTTCGACCAGCGCATCGCCTGCTGGATCGTCGAACAGGCCGGCCTGCAGCCGCTGTCGGCCGAAGACACGCGCCTGCTGCTGAACAAGGCCCGCGCGGCCAAGGAATGGCTGTCCAGCGCCGACAGCACCGAGGTCGATGCGGTGCTCTCCACCGGCGAGACCGTCCACCTGGTGCTTACCGCCGAGACCTTCGCCGAGCTGACCGCCAACCTGGTGCAGAAAACGCTGGCACCGGCGCGCCGCGCGCTGCGCGATGCCGGCGTGACGGTGGACGAGGTCAAGGGCGTGGTGCTGGTGGGCGGCGCGACGCGCATGCCGGTCATCCGCCGTGTCGTGGCCCAGCTGTTCGGCCGCACGCCGCTGACCAACCTCGACCCGGACCAGGTGGTGGCCATCGGTGCCGCCATGCAGGCCAACCTGCTGGCCGGCAACCGCGCGGCCGGCGACGACTGGCTGCTGCTCGACGTGATCCCGCTGTCGCTGGGCGTCGAGACCATGGGCGGCCTGGTCGAGAAGATCATCCCGCGCAACAGCACGATTCCGGTCGCGCGCGCGCAGGAGTTCACCACCTTCAAGGATGGCCAGACCGCCATGGCGATCCACGTGCTGCAGGGCGAGCGCGAACTGGCGAGCGACTGCCGCTCGCTGGCGCGCTTCGAATTGCGCGGCATCCCGCCGATGGTGGCGGGCGCCGCGCGCATCCGTGTGACGTATCAGGTGGATGCCGACGGCCTGCTGTCGGTGTCGGCGCGCGAGACGGTGTCAGGCGTGGAAGCGTCCATCACGGTCAAGCCATCCTACGGCCTGGGCGATGACGATATCGCCCGCATGCTGCAGGAGGGTTTCCAGTCCGCCGAGGAAGACATGCGCCGCCGCGCGCTGGCCGAGGAGCGCGTCGAAGGCGCGCGCCTGCTCGAAGCGCTGTCGCATGCGCTGCAAGCCGACGGCGACCTGCTTTCCGCCGACGAGCGCGTTGCCATCGACGCGCAGATCGACGCGCTGCGCGTCACCATGCAAGGCGAGGATCACCACGCCATCAAGGATGCCGTCGATGCGCTGTCGCACGGCACCGACGCATTCGCTGCCCGCCGCATGGACCGCGGCATCCGCGCGGCGCTGGCCGGCAAACGCATCGAGGAGCTCGGCTGATCGGCGGCCGTCTGTCCTCACTCACTTATCGAACGGGTTTTTCATGCCACAAATCGTCGTCCTTCCTCACGTTGAATACTGCCCGGAAGGGGCCGTGATCGAAGCCAAGCCGGGTACGAGCATCTGCGATGCGCTGCTGGGCGCGCATATCGAGATCGAGCATGCGTGCGAGAAATCGTGCGCCTGCACCACCTGCCACGTGATCGTGCGCGAAGGGTTCGACTCGCTGGGCGATGCGACCGAGAAGGAAGAAGACCTGCTCGACAAGGCCTGGGGCCTGGAGCCGAACTCGCGCCTGTCGTGCCAGGCCAAGGTCGCCGACGAGGACCTGACCGTCGAGATCCCCAAGTATTCGATCAACCACGCCAAGGAAAGCCACTGAGCCGAAGGCCGGTAGCGGAGGGAGCCCCACATCATGAAATGGAACGACATTCAGCAGATTGCCGAAGCGCTGTACGACAAATACCCCGACGTCGACCCGACGCGCTTGAACTTCGTCGACCTGCACAACAAGGTGGTGAGCCTGGACAGCTTCGATGACGACCACAAGCGTGGCGGCGAGAAATTCCTCGAGGCCATCCAGCAGGCATGGATCGACGAAGCGGAATAACCGACGCGTGCCCAACGGACTGCGCAGACATGAAAAAACCGGCCCGAGCGAGGGCCGGTTTTTCGTTGGGGCGGATGCCGCGGCCGGATCAGCCGGCGACCAGGCTGCCGTTTTCCACATGCACGCGGTCACCCACCTGGAAGCCCGGCGCAGCCTTGTAGGTGAAGCCGCGGCTCGTGCCGTTGTCAGTGCGCACGTTCACGCGGTACTGGGTGTCGCGGTTGTAGTGGTTCTCAGCCACGTGACCGGCGTAGCCGCCGCCCACCGCGCCAGCCACGGTGGCCAGCGTGCGGCCGTTGCCGTTGCCGACCTGGTTACCCAGCAGGCCACCCACCACCGCGCCGCCGATTACGCCCAGGCCGGTTTCATTGCCTTGCGTCGTGATCGGCGTGATCGACGTCACCTGGCCGGCATACGGGCTGGCCGATGCGCGCGGCTGCGTCTGCGCGTAGCTCGGGCTGGTGGCCGGGGAGGGCGCGCGTTCTGCATAGGCCGGCTGGCGGTGACGGACCGGCGGCTGCGTCGGCGCCACGTTCTGCTGGGCCGGATACGGCGTTGCCTGGTTCGGGGCAGCCTGGTTGGGCGCGGCCAGCGCCATCGGCGCGGAGGCAGCGGTTGCGGTCGACGATTGCGCGGCGAGGTTCGGATCGGTGCTGCCTTGCGTCGCCTTCGAGATCGGCAGCACGCCCGTGATGGCGGCCACCGCCGTCAGGCTGGCGATGATCACCGCGACGGCTGCCGTGGCGATCAGCGGATGCATGCGGCGCGATTGCGGTACCTGGCCCGGCGCGGTGCCGGCATATTGTTGACCCTGGGTGTTCGGTTGCATGTTGTTCATCATCGTTCTCCTGCGGCCGTTGTCCGTTGGCCATTCGATGTTGACAGTGTGGTGGATCGCCCCGCTCTATGCCGTTTTAATTTGTAAGCATCTGTAGCACTTATTTCTCCTTTTGGATCAATAGCTTAGGCGTTTATTGCCCACATTGTGAAGCGGTGCGGATGTTACAAATGGCGGGGGGCGGCGCGCGATTTGCGGCGACGTCCGGCGTGGCCAATAAAAAAACGCCCCATCGCTGGGGCGTTTCTTTTGTCAGGCCATCGCCAGAACGATCAGTCTTCGCGGCGCAGGTGTGGGAAGAGAATCACGTCGCGGATGTTGGGGCTGTCGGTCAGCAGCATCACCAGACGGTCGATGCCGATGCCGCAGCCGCCGGTCGGGGGCATGCCGTATTCCAGCGCGCGGATGTAGTCGGCGTCGTAGTACATCGCTTCCTCGTCGCCGGCGTCCTTCTGTTCGACCTGCTTGCGGAAGCGTTCGGCCTGGTCTTCCGGGTCGTTGAGCTCGGAGAAGCCGTTGGCGATCTCGCGGCCGGTGATGAACAGCTCGAAGCGCTCGGTGATGCCGGGCAGCGTGTCGGAACCGCGTGCCAGCGGCGACACTTCGACCGGGTAGTCGATGATGAAGGTCGGCTCCCACAGCTGCGCCTCGGCGGTCTCCTCGAACAGTACCAGCTGCAGCGTGCCCACGCCGGCGTTCAGGAACTGCGGCGCATGGGTGTCGATCTTGAACTTCTTGAGCTCGGTGCGCAGGAAGTCGGCGTCGGCCAGCTGCGCGTTGGTGTACTGCGGCGCGTACTTCTGGATGGCCTGGGTGATGGTCAGGCGGTGGAACGGCTTGGACAGGTCCAGTTCGCGGCCCTGGTAGTTGAGGGTGGCGCTGCCGGTGGCGTCGATGGCGGCCTGGCGGATCAGGTTCTCGGTGTAGTCCATCAGCCAGCGGTAGTCCGTGTAGGCCGCATAGAACTCCATCATCGTGAACTCGGGGTTGTGCCGCGGCGACACGCCCTCGTTGCGGAAGTTGCGGTTGATCTCATACACGCGCTCGAAGCCGCCGACGATCAGGCGCTTGAGGTACAGCTCCGGGGCGATGCGCAGGAACATCTGCATGTCCAGCGCGTTGTGGTGCGTGACGAAGGGCTTGGCCGCCGCGCCGCCCGGAATCGGGTGCAGCATCGGGGTTTCCACTTCCATGAAGCCGGCATCGCCCATGTGGCGGCGCAGCGAGGCGATGGCCTTGGTGCGGGCGCGGAAGGTGTTGCGCGTCTCGGGTGAGACGATCAGGTCCACGTAGCGCTGGCGGTACTTCATTTCCTGGTCGGCCAGGCCGTGGAACTTGTCCGGCAGCGGGCGCAGCGACTTCGACAGCAGGCGCAGCTCCTGCACTTGCACCGACAGCTCGCCCTTGTTGGTGCGGAACAGCACACCGCGCGCGGCGATGATGTCGCCCAGGTCCCAGTGCTTGAAGGCGGCGTAGATGTCTTCACCCACGCGGTCGCGCGTGATGTAGAACTGGATCTGGCCGCTGCCGTCCTGCACGGTGGCGAAGCTGGCCTTGCCCATCACGCGCTTGAGCATCATGCGCCCGGCGATGGCGACCTCGACATTGGCCGCTTCCAGCGCGGGCTGGTCCGCCTCGCTGTAGCGGGTGTGCAGGTCCGCTGCGTGGTGGGCCGGGCAGAAATCGTTGGGGTAGGCGACGCCCTGCTGGCGCAGCGCGGCGAGTTTTTCGCGGCGCTCGGCCATGATCTGGTTGTCGTCTTGCGCCAGTCCGGGTGGTGTGGCCGGGGTGTTCGGTTCGGTCATGATGATTGTGTAGGGAGAGTCGTGTCAGGCAGTGTTGCGCAGATCGTCGAGTTCGACCGCGCCGAAATCCGGCCGGGCGAGGTAGGCGACGATGCGCCGGGCGGCGTCCTGCGGCGAGACCAGTTCGCCGTGCGCGTGCAGATCGCGGAAGCGCTGCACGCCGGCGAAGTCGGCATCGCGGATGGTGCGATGCATGTCGGTGTCGAGCACGCCCGGGGCCAGCGCCACGGCGCGCGTGCCGGCATCGCCCTCGGCGTTGATGGCGCGCACGAACATGTCCAGGCCCGCCTTGCCGGCGCAGTACGCGGCCCAGCCGGCAAGGGGCCGGCGCGCCGCGCCCGAGGACACCGCCAGGATTCGGCGCTGCGCGCCCCAGCCGGCGGTGCCGCGCAGCAGGGCGGCGGTCATGGCCATCGGTCCGGCCAGGTTCAGGTGCAGGTGCGACAGCAGCGCATCGGCATGCAGCGTCTGGATCGCGCTGATCGGCTCGACCACGCCGGCGTTCAGCACCAGCGCTACCCGCTTGTGCTCGGGCAGGGCGGCCAGCGTGCGTGTCATCCAGGCTTCGGCGGCGCGCGCGTCGGACAGGTCGCACTGGTGCCAGTCCAGCGTCACGCCGGCACGCTCGGCCTGCGCGCGCAGGGCCGGGTTGTCGCCGCGCGCCACGCAGACCAGGCGATGGCCCGGCTGCAGCAGCGCTTCGGCTAGCGCGGCGCCCAGCCCGCGCGAGGCGCCGGTCAGGATGAACAGAGACGTGTCCGCCATGGTGATGAGTCCGTGCCTCGGGTCAGACGCCGTGCTTCAGGCTGGCCTCGATGAAGGTATCGAGATCGCCGTCCAGCACCTTCTGCGTGTTGGAGATTTCCACGTTGGTGCGCAGATCCTTGATGCGGCTCTGGTCCAGCACGTAAGAACGGATCTGGTGGCCCCAGCCCACGTCGGTCTTGGAGGCTTCCAGCTTGTCGGCCTCGGCCTGGCGTTTGCGCAGCTCGTGCTCATACAGGCGCGACTTCAGCATGGTCATGGCCTCGGCGCGGTTGCGGTGCTGCGAGCGGTCGTTCTGGCACTGCACGACGATGCCGGACGGGATGTGCGTGATCCGCACCGCCGAATCGGTCTTGTTGATGTGCTGGCCGCCGGCGCCCGATGCGCGGTACGTGTCGACGCGCAGATCCGCCGGGTTGACCTCGATCTCGATCGAGTCGTCCACTTCCGGATACACGAAGATCGACGAGAACGACGTATGGCGGCCGCCCGCCGAGTCGAACGGCGACTTGCGCACCAGGCGGTGCACACCGGTCTCGGTGCGCAGGAAGCCAAAGGCGTATTCGCCCTCGACCTTGATCGACGCGTTCTTGATGCCGGCCACGTCGCCTTCGGACTCTTCCAGCACTTCGGTCTTGAAGCCCTTGCGCTCGCAGTACTTCAGGTACTGGCGCAGCAGCATCGAGGCCCAGTCGCACGCTTCGGTGCCGCCGGCGCCGGCCTGGATGTCGATGAAGCAGTTGGCGGCGTCCATCGGGCCGGAGAACATGCGGCGGAATTCCATGTCTTCGACAATGGCGCGCATGCCGGCGGTGTCGGCCTCGACGGCCTCGACGGTGTCGTCGTCGCCTTCTTCGCGGGCGAGCTCGAACAGCTCGGCGCCGCCGTTCAGGTCTTCATCGAGCTTGGTCAGCGCGAAGACCACGCTTTCCAGCGATTTCTTCTCGCGGCCCAGTTCCTGGGCGCGCTTGGGGTCGTTCCAGACCTCGGGGTTTTCGAGTTCCTTGTCGACTTCGGTCAGGCGTTCGGCTTTGACGTCGTAGTCAAAGATACCTCCGAAGGTCGTCGGCGCGGGTCTTCAGGTCGGCCAACGTGTTCTGGATGGCGTTCAGGCGTTCTGCTTCCATGGTGCAAAATCCGGTCGGAAACCGAAAATTATAACGGAATCAAGGGCTTTCCCGCCCACCAGGACGGCTAAAACTGGCGTTTTGACAGAGATTGACGGAAGGGGGCCCGACGCTCAACGAGGCTTCGGTTAGCATGACGGCCATCCCGCGCGCAGGCGCCTCGCTTCCGGCCGTCCCGATGATCATTCGCTCGCTGCTCGACACCGATCTGTACAAGTTCACCATGATGCAGGTGGTGCTGCATCACTTTCCCGGCGCGCATGTCGAATACCGCTTCAAGTGCCGCAACCCGGGCGTCGACCTGGTGCCGTACATCGAGGCGATCCGCGCGGAGATCCGCCAGCTGTGCTCGCTGCGCTTTACCGAGGCGGAACTGGACTACCTGCGCGGGCTGCGCTTCATCAAGAGCGATTTCGTCGACTTCCTCGGGCTGTTCCACCTCAACGAGAAGTACATCGACATCCGCCCGGCGGCCTCGGGCGATGGCCAGATCGACATCGTCATCAGCGGACCGTGGCTGCACACCATCATGTTCGAGGTGCCGGTGCTGGCCATCGTCAACGAGGTGTACTTCAGCCGCACCCAGGCGCACCCGCAGTGGGACGAGGGCAAGCGCCGCCTGACCGAGAAGCTCGCCTCGCTCACGCGCCCCGGGCTGGAAGACTGCCGTATCGCCGATTACGGCACGCGCCGCCGCTTCTCCCACACCTGGCACGAGCACGTGCTGATGGAAGCGCGCGGCCAGCTCGGCAGCCAGTACGCCGGCACCAGCAACGTCCACTTCGCCATGAAGCACAACATGACGCCGCTGGGCACCATGGCGCACGAGTACCTGCAGGCGTGCCAGGCGCTGGGCCCGCGCCTGCGCGATTCGCAGATCTTCGCGCTCGAGACCTGGGCCAGGGAATACCGCGGCGACCTGGGCATCGCGTTGTCCGACACCTATGGCTTCGACGCTTTCCTGCGCGACTTCGACATGTATTTCTGCAAGCTCTTCGATGGCGTGCGCCACGATTCCGGCGATCCGTTCGAGTGGGGCGAGCGCATGCTCAAGCACTACGAAGACACGCGCGTCGATCCGCAATCCAAGGCGCTGATCTTCTCCGACAGCCTGGACATGCCCAAGGTGGTGCGTCTGTACGAGCGCTTCCGCGGCCGCTGCAAGCTGGCCTTCGGCGTCGGCACCAACCTGACCAACGACCTCGGCTACACGCCGCTGCAGATCGTCATCAAGATGGTCTGCTGCAATGGCCAGCCGGTCGCCAAGCTGTCGGATGCGCCCGAGAAGACCATGTGCGACGACTCGGCCTACCTGGCCTACCTGAAGCAGGTCTTCGGCGTGCAATGAGGCTCAGGCGGGTCTCGAATCACTTTCAACGGCCGGGCACGTTTGCCGAGCGATGCCCGCGCGGCCGGCTCGTATAATCGGCCGATCCCACGCAAGCCGCCCGGACATGGACCCACTAGCCGCCCCCCCCGAGCCGGTCCCCGCTGATCCGCTCGACACAAGCCGCGCGCGCGATGCCATCTTCGCGCGCATCCGCAACGCGCAGCGCCGGCCCGAGCAGCCGACGCAGGGCGAGCGCGACGCGGTGGCCGATTATCTGGCGCGCCATCCGGCGGGCCCGCGTCCGCCGGTATCCAGCGACCTCGTCGCGCATTTTGCCGAGCAGGCGCAGAAGATGGCCTCGACGCTCGATACCGTTGCAACCATGGCGGAGGTGCCGGCCGCCGCGGCGCGCTATCTATCCGGCCTGGGGCTGGCGCCGCGCGCGGTGGCCTGGAGCGCGCTGCAATCGCTCGACTGGACGGGCGCCGGCGTCACGGTGGAATGCCGTCCGCCCGTGCGCGATCCGCAGGCCGACCTGGACCATGGCGATCTGATCGGCATCACCGGCTGCTTCTGCGCGATGGCGGAGACGGGTTCGCTGATGCTGCTGTCCGGTCCGGAGCAGGTGGCCTCCACCGCCCTGTTGCCCGAGACGCATATCGCGGTGGTGCCTCAGTCGCGCATCGTCGCCCATCTGGAGGAGGCTTACGCGCTGATGCGCGCGGAGCGGGGCGAGTTGCCGCGCGCCACCAACGTCATCAGCGGGCCATCGCGCACTGGCGATATCGAACAGACCATCGTGCTCGGCGCGCACGGGCCGTATCGCGTTCACGTGATCGTCGTGGCACAGGCCTGAGCGGCAAAAGAATCTGCCTGGGCGTTTACACTGGCGTCCTTGCCCATCCGGTGCGCCGGATGACGATGCCCTGGGAGAACGCTTTCGTGAAACGCCTCTGGCCCCTCGCTTTCCTGCTGTTCTGTGATCCGGCGCGGGCCGCCGACATCAACGGTGCCGAGCTGTCGCTGGGGTGGGGCGTGCCGTTCGCGGGCATGCTGCTGTCGATCGCGATTGCACCGCTGCTCGCGCCCAGACTCTGGCACGACCACTATGGCAAGGTGGCGGCGCTCTGGGCGCTGATCCTGCTGGTGCCGTTCGGCATCGTGTTCGGCGTGGAAGCGGCCGTGGCCTCGGTCGTGCATGCGGCGCTTGGCGAGTACATTCCGTTCATCGCGCTGATCGCGGCGCTGTATGTGGTGGCCGGCGGCATCTGCGTGCGCGGCAACCTGCACGCCACGCCCCGGCTCAACACCGGCCTGATCGCGCTGGGCACCGGCCTTGCCAGCATCATGGGGACGACCGGGGCGGCCATGCTGCTGATCCGTCCGCTGCTGCGCGCCAACGAGGCGCGCCGGCATCGCGCGCACGTGGTGGTGTTCTTCATCTTGCTGGTCGCCAATGCCGGTGGCGCGCTGACGCCGCTGGGCGATCCGCCGCTGTTCCTCGGCTTCCTGCAGGGCGTGGACTTCTTCTGGACCGCCAGCAACCTGTGGCGCGAGACGCTGATGATGTGGGGCCTGCTGCTGGCGGTGTTCTTCGTGATCGACAGCTACTACGATCGCGTCGGCCACGAAGCGTTGCCCAACATCACCGACGCCACGCCCGATGACGCCGGCCCCCTGCGCTTCGAGGGCGTGGTCAATTTCGCGCTGCTGGCCGGCATCCTGGGTCTGGTGCTGATGAGCGGGCTGTGGAAACCGGGCATCGCCTTCCACGTGATGGGGACCGAGGCGCTGTTGCAGAACGTGGTGCGCGACGTCGGCCTGGTGGTGCTGGCCTTCGCATCGCTGTGGCTGACGCCGGCCACGGCGCGCGCGGGCAACGAGTTCAACTGGGAGCCGATCCTGGAGGTCGCCAAGCTGTTCGCCGGCATCTTCATCACCATCGGCCCGGTCATCGCCATGCTCAAGGCGGGCGTGGACGGGCCGTTCGCCGCCGTCGTGCGGCTGGTCAACGACGGCACCGGCCAGCCCGACAACGCAATGTATTTCTGGGCGACCGGCCTGCTGTCGTCGTTCCTCGACAATGCGCCGACCTACCTGGTGTTCTTCAATACCGCCGGCGGCGACGCGCGGATGCTGATGACCGAAGGCGCGTCCACGCTGGCCGCGATCTCGGCCGGCGCGGTGTTCATGGGCGCCGGCACCTATATCGGCAATGCGCCCAACCTGATGGTCAAGGCCGTCGCCGAGAGCCGCGGGCTGCAGATGCCCAGCTTCTTCGGCTACATGCTGTGGTCGGGCGCCATCCTGGTCCCGATCTTCGTCCTGATGACCTTCATCTTCTTCCGCTAACCGCACGGTATTGCAGCGTATGAAACCCGGAATCCTTGTCACCCGCGCGATCTTTCCCGACGTGCTGGAGCGGCTGCGCGAGACCTTCGATGTGGTCGACAACCAGGCGGATGTCGTCTACCCGCCCGAGGCCCTGGCCGAGCGCCTGCGGGGCTGCGCCGGCTTGCTTGCCAACGCCGCCGATGCCATCAACGCCGACCTGATCGCCAGCGTGCCGACCCTGCGCGCGGTGGCCAACATGGCGGTCGGCTACAACAACCTGGACCTGCCGGCGATGACGCGCGCAGGTATCCTCGCCACCAACACGCCGGACATCCTGACCGAGACCACCGCCGATTTCGGCTGGGCGCTGCTGATGGCGGCCGCGCGGCGCGTAGCGGAATCGGAGCGCTGGCTGCGCGCGGGCCACTGGCAGCGCTGGACGTACGATATGTTCCTCGGCGCCGAGGTCTACGGCAGCACGCTGGGCATCCTCGGCATGGGGCGCATCGGCCAGGCGCTGGCGCGGCGTGCGAGCGGCTTTTCGATGCGCGTGATCTATCACAACCGCAGCCGGCTCGCGCCCGAGATCGAGCAGGACACCCGTGTCACCTATGTCAGCAAGGACGAACTGCTGGCCCAGGCCGATCACCTCGTGCTGGTGCTGCAATATTCCAGAGCGAGTCATCACGCCATCGGCGAGGCGGAGTTGGCGCGCATGAAACCGACCGCGACGCTGGTCAACCTCGCGCGCGGTGGCATCGTCGACGATGCGGCACTGGCGCAGGCGTTGGCCGAGCAGCGCCTCTTCGCGGCCGGCCTGGACGTGTACGAGGGTGAGCCGGCGGTGCATCCGGCCTTGCTGGAGGCCGAACATGTCGCGCTGACGCCGCATATCGCCAGTGCCACGCACGGCACGCGGCTCGGCATGGCCAACCTGGCTGCCGACAACCTGATCGCCGCGCTGGGCTTCGGTCCGCGTGCCGGGCAGCCGCCCAATTTGCTGAACCCGGAGGCGTTGTCCGTGCGGCGCGCCTCTGCTTGATCGGAAACGTATGGACTGGATGGTATTACTGACGTTGCTGGGCGTGGTCGTGGTGGCCGTGCTGTGTTTGTTGATCTGGCGCAGCGTATCGCGCCCGGCCGACAGCGGTGTGTCGCCGATGCTGGCGGCGCTGCGTGAAGAACTGGCGCGCGGCAACGAGCGCATCGAGCGCGAGTTGCGCGGCGAGATCGCCCAGACCGCGCGCATCGGCCGCAGCGACGTCTCACAGCAGCTCGGGCAGTTCCAGCAGGTGCTGGCCACGCAATTGACCAGTGTCGCCACGGTGCAGAACAACCAGATCGACACCTTTGCCCAGCAACTGACCAAGCTGACCGAGTCGAACACGCAGCAGCTGGAGGCCGTGCGCCAGAACCTGCAGCAGCAGGCCCAGCAGGCCCGCGAAGAGCAGGCCGGTGCGCTGCGCCGCTTCGGCGAGACGATGCAGCAGCAGCTGACGCAGCTGGCCGACGGCAACGAGCGGCGGCTGGCCGAAGTGCGCGCCACGCTGGAGCAGAAGCTCAAGGACATCGAGGCCAACAACGCGACCAAGCTCGACGAGATGCGGCGCACCGTCGATGAGAAGCTGCATGCCACGCTGGAGCAGCGCCTGGGCGAATCGTTCAAGCTGGTGTCCGACCGGCTGGAGCAGGTGCATCGCGGCCTGGGCGAAATGCAGGCGCTGGCGCAAGGCGTCGGCGACCTGAAGAAGGTGCTGACCAACGTGAAGACGCGCGGCACCTGGGGCGAAGTCCAGCTGGAGATGCTGCTGGAACAGATGCTGACGCCCGAGCAATACGACAAGAACGTCGAGACCGTGCGCGGCACCGGTGCGCGGGTCGAGTTCGCCATCCGCCTGCCCGGCAAGACCGATGCGGACCGCGAGGCGACTGTCTGGCTGCCGATCGACGCCAAATTCCCCAAGGAGCAGTACGAGCGTCTGGTGGATGCGCAGGAGCGCGCGGATGCGGAGGGCTCCACCGTGGCCAGCCGCGAACTGGAGGCGGCCGTGCGCAAGGAAGCGCAGACCGTCCACGAGAAGTACATCGTGCCGCCGGCCACCACCGACTTCGCCATCCTGTTCCTGCCGACCGAGGGCCTCTATGCCGAGGTGCTGCGCCGCCCCGGCCTGACCGATGAGCTGCAGCGCAAGTTCCGCGTGACGGTGGCCGGGCCGACCACGCTGACGGCCATCCTCAACAGCCTGCAGATGGGCTTCCGCACGCTGGCGCTGGAGAAGCGTTCCAGCGAGGTCTGGCAGGTGCTGGGCGCGGTCAAGAGCGAGTTCGGCAAGTTCGGCGACGTGCTGGCCGCGACCAAGAAGACGCTGGAGCGCGCGGTCAGCAACATCGAGCAGGCCGAAGTCCGCACGCGCCAGATGAACCGCAAGCTCAAGGCGGTGGAAGCACTGCCGAGCGATTCCGCGCAGACGCTACTGGGGCTGGAGACGGCGACAGCACCGTCGCCGGACGACGCAGCCGAGGCGGATTGAGCAAAACGCAAGGGGCGGAAATTTCCGCCCCTTTTTTCAATGTTCGATGCGTGGATCGCGCCGTTGCCGTTCAGGCTTCGTCCGGAATGTCCCGCAGGACGATCTCGATGCCGCCGAAACGCGCGGCCACCCAGTTGTAGGCGCGGCACGCCAGCCAGAGCGCACCGAAGCCGACCAGCGCGTTGAGGATCAGGCCGCTCAGGACCACGACCGTCGGCAACTCGCCGTAGCGGACGAATCCCACAAAGAAGAACAGCGCCACGACCGGCAGCGAGAAGCACAGATACACCAGCACCAGCGCACGCGCGGTGTGGGCCGGGTGAAGGTAGGCAATCTCCTTGGTCATCATGGCGTCAAGCAAATCGAAAACAATCAAATTGGCGCAAAGTGTAACGAATCGACCGACCCGCCGATACCCGCGCCCCGGAGGTGACGCAAAAAACCGACAGCCTGCGCCATTGCAGGTAGCGTAAGGGTCGCGCGGACGCGGCCTGCGCAGGGGGGCGCATCCGCGTGCCGGAGCGGTCGGGTTCGAGCGGTCGCTCAGACCAGCCCGTCGAACAGCAGCAGCTGGACGGTGTCGCCCGCGTTGATCGGCCCTTGCTCATGGGCGAGCACGACGAAGCAGTTGGCCTCGCTCATCGAGCTCAGCACGCCGGAGCCTTGCTGGCCGGTCAGGCGCACCTCCAGTTGCCCGCTGCCGTTGAGCGCGGCAATGCCGCGCTGGTATTCGGTGCGGCCGGGGCGCTTGCGGATCGGCGCCACGCTGGTGGCCGGCACCAGCGGCGCGCCGGTCTCGGCCGCGCCCATCATGCGCAGCAGCGCGCCGCGCACGAAGTGATAGAAGGTCACCATCACCGCCACCGGATTGCCGGGCAGGCCGAACAGGAAGGCGCTGTGACCGTTCGAGGCGATCCGGCCGAAGGCCATCGGTCGCCCGGGGCGCATGGCGATTTTCCAGAAGGTCACGTCGCCCAGCTGCGCCATCATCTGCTTGGTGAAATCCGCTTCGCCGACGGAGACCCCGCCCGATGTGATGATCGCATCCGCGTTTTCGGCTGCGGTGCGGAACGCCGCCTTCAGCGCGGCGGGATCGTCGCGCACCACGCCCATGTCGATCAGTTCCACGCCCAGGCGCGACAGCATGCCGTGCAGCGTGTAGCGGTTCGAGTCGTACACGCAGCCGGCGTCCAGCGGTTCGCCGATGGAGCGCAGTTCGTCCCCGGTCGAGAAGAAGGCCACGCGCAGCCGCCGGCGCACCAGTACCTCGGCGATGCCGAGCGAGGCCAGCAGGCCGATGTCGGCCGGGCGCAGGACGCGGCCGGCGGTGAGTGCCGCACTGCCTTTGGCGAGGTCTTCGCCGCGCAGGCGGCGGTTGTCGCCGGCGCGGACGGCATCACGGGCAAAGCGCACGGCGGTGGCGTCGCCCTGCGTGAATTCCTGCGGGATGACGGTATCGCAGCCGGCCGGCATCACGGCGCCGGTCATCACGTGCACGGCCTCGCCCGGACCGGGCGTGCCGTTAAAGGCGGCGCCCGCGTAGGCGGTGCCGATCACGCGCAGCGCGAGATCGTCACGGCTGCTGCCATCGCGCGACAGTTCCGCGCTGGCAAAGGCGAAGCCGTCCATCGCGGAGTTGTCGTGCGCTGGCACGTCGATGGAAGACAGCACGTCTTCGGCCAGCACGCTGTCGAGCGCGCTGCGGATCGGCACGCGGGCAACGCCCGTCACCGGCCGCACGAAGCCGCGCATGATGGCTTGCGCCTGCGCTACGGGCAGCGCGTCCGGATCGTAGTCGGAGAGGCAGGAGACGACGGAGGCGAGGGTGGTCATGGAGGTCGGCGGCGCCAGCGGTGCTAGCGTCGTTCGGCGAGCTGGCGCAACTCGGCCAGCGTGTTGATGTTGGCAAAAGCGGCGGCATCGTCGAAGACGACCTCGACGCTCGGGTGGCGTGCGGTCCATGCATCGATCTTGCGGCCACCCTGTTGCAGGTAGGCGGTCAGGTCGTCGGCGAGGGTGGCATTGAGCAGGCAGAACACCGGCTGCACTTGGCGGCGCGGCTGGCCGTTTTCATCCGGTTCCAGCGTGACCGGCAGTGCAATGCGCGCCCCGGCTTCGACCAGCGCCTGCGAGAGTTTCGCGGCCAGGTCGATCGGCACGAAGGGCGAGTCGCACGGCGCGGTCAGCAGGTAGGGGGTCTGGCATTGCTCGAGTCCGGCCAGGACGCCGGCCAGCGGCCCGGCGAAGTCGGGCACGGAATCCACCACCACCGGCACGCCGAACGACTCGTAGGCGGCCAGGTTGCGGTTGGCGTTGATCAGCATGTGGCCGACCTGCGGCGAGAGGCGCATCAGCGTATGCATCGCCATCGGTGCACCGTTGAACACCTGCAGGCCCTTGTCGACGCCACCCATGCGGCTGCCCCGGCCCCCGGCCAGGATCAGGCCGGTGATATCGGAAGTCGGAATCATGTGAGTGGATGCCGGCCGTGTTCAGCCGCCGATGTAGGACATTTCGATGCGCCGGTCGGCCGGGTGTGCCTGGCCGCTGGAACGCAGCTCGGAGTAGCGGTCCGTACGCGTCTGCCAGATGCTGCGGATGGTGTTCGATAGCTCCAGATCCGTCGCCCCGCCGCGCAGCAGGGCGCGCAGGTCGAAGCCCTCGGTGGCGAACAGGCACAGGTAGAGCTTGCCTTCCGTCGACAGCCGCGCACGCGTGCAGTCGTGGCAGAACGCCTGCGTGACGCTGGAGATCACACCGATCTCGCCCGCGCCGTCCACGTAGCGCCAGCGCTCGGCCGTCTCGCCGGTGTAGTTGGCCGACAGCGGCTCCAGCGCAAACGCCGCCGACAGCCGCCGGATGACCTCGGCAGACGGCACCACCGAGGTCATCGCCCAATGGTTGGTCGCGCCCACGTCCATGTATTCGATGAAGCGCAGGATGATGCCGCTGTTCCGGAAGTGCCGCGCCATCGGCACGATCTGGTCGTCGTTGTCGTCTTTCTTGACCACCATGTTGAGCTTCAGCGGCGCCAGGCCGACGCTCTGCGCGACCTCGATGCCGTGCAGTACTTCGCCGACGGCAAAGTCGACATCGTTCATGTGTCGGAAGGTCGCATCGTCGATGGCGTCCAGGCTTACCGTCACCCTCGTCAGGCCGGCGTCCTTGAGCGACTGGGCCTTGCGGGCGAGCAGGGCACCGTTGGTCGTCAGGGTCAGGTCCAGCGGCTTGCCGTCGCGGGTGTGCAGGCGCGCGAGCATCTCGACCAGCCGCTCGATGTCCTTGCGCAACAGCGGCTCGCCGCCGGTCAGGCGGATCTTTTCGACACCGTGCTCGATGAACAGGCGCGCTATCCGCTCGATCTCCTCGAACGACAGCAGTTCGCTGTGCCGCAGGAAACGGTAGTCCTTGTCGAACACGTCCTTCGGCATGCAGTAGACGCAGCGGAAGTTGCAGCGATCCGTCACCGAGATGCGCAGGTCGTGCAGGCGCCGACCGCGTGTATCCGACAGCCAGCCTTGCGCCGGCACGAGCGTATCCGGCACGGCAGGCACCGTGGCGCGGTGGTGCTGGCCGTCGCGCAGATCGTAGAGGGGGATGACGGTTTCAGTCATGGACGTGATGCGGCGCGGTTGGCCAGCCGAAGCGATGGCCATGCGCGGTAGACAACTTCGAGTGTAGCGCACCCCCTCGTTTTGGGGGGCGCCGGTCCGGCATGGTGTGCAGTGCACAGGAAAAAGGGCGGCCGAAGCCGCCCTCAGGCAATGCGCCGGCGGCTGGCCGCCGGGGTCTCGCTTGCTGATTACTGGTCGGTGCCGCCCGCCGGACGGCTGGTTTCGACCAGGATCATCGGTCCCTGCTGGACCGGCGGCAGCGGTTTGCGTTCGCGGGGCGCGCGCGGCGGCGTGACGGTGCGGGCCGCTTCTTCCTGCGCCGCCTGCAGCTTCTGCGCGTCGGTGTGGACCCACGTCATGCCGGCGTCGGCCACCACGGCCTGCAGCGTCCCGATCGGCAGCGGCGAAGCCTGGGCCACCGTGCTGACCGGTGCCGGCACTTCGGCGAGGGCCGTCACGATGGTGTCCGCGGCCGTTTCCGCCACGGGCGTTGCGACCGCTGCGGTGACCGGCTCGGCCGGTTGCGCCGCAGGCTGTGCCGGAGCGGGTGCCACAGTCTCGGCCGCATGCACCGGCTCCTGCACGACCGGCGCAGCGGTTTCGATCGCTGCCGGGGCCGGTGTCTGCACCGGCTCTGTCACGGTTTCGTGCAGGACCGGGCTTGCCGGCTGGACGGTTTCCACGACAGGCTGTGCCTCCGTTGCCGGCTCAGCCGCAGCGGTTTCGCCTTCGCCCTCGGTTTCGCCTTCCGCGCGCACGTCTTTCGCGCCCTCGCGGTCACGGCGATAGCGATTACGGCCACGGCGACCGCGGCGGCGGCGCTCTTCGCCCTCGCTGCTGCTTTCCGCGCCCGGCGCTGCACCCTCGGCAGTGATTGCCTCGGCTGGTACGGTGGTGTCCAACAGCGCTTGCGGCACCTGGGCGGCTGCGGTCGGATCGATCAGGCCTTCCACCGTGTCCGGGGCTGCGGCGCTGGCGCCTTCCTTGGCCTGCTGCGTGTCGCGCTCACGGCCTTCACGATGGTCGCGGCTTTCCCGACCCTCGCGACCTTCGCGCGATGCGCGCTCGCGGCGTTCCTGGTTGCGTTCGCGGCGGCCCTGGCCTTCGCGTGCTTCCTGGCCCTGCTGCGGTTGGCGTGCCTCGACCGTTTCGCGGTCGGCGGTCTCGGTCGGCTGGCGATTGCGTTCGCGGCTGCCGCGTTGGCTTTCACGTTGACCTTCACGCTGAGCCTGGCCCTCGCGGGCTTCGTTGCGGCCTTCGCGGCCTTGCCCTTGGCGCTGGCCGTCGCGGCCGCCTTGTTGGCCCTGGCGTTCGCCACGCTCACCGCGTTCCCCGCGCTGGCTGCTGCGGCCGCCGCGGTCTTGGCGGCTGCCACGGTCGCGACGGCTGCCATCTTCAGCGCGCTTGGGCGTCTCGACGGGCGCGGCGACCACCGGCTCGGCCGGCTTGCCGCCAAACAGCGACTTCAGCCACGACATGAACCCGCTCTGTGCAGGCACCGGGGCCGGCGCCTGCGGGGCGGCCGGGGCCGCCTCGGCACGGGCCGTCCGCTCGGGACGCGGCACCGATACCGGGGCCGGCTGTTCCGGCGTGATGCCCTTGACCGCCGCTTCCTGGCGCGGCTTGGCCGCTTCCCTGCGGGTGCTGTAAGCGGTGTCGGCTTCCAGTTCCTTGGCGGCTTCCTCGGCCATCTTGTAGCTGGCCTTGCTGTCATCCAGGCGAGGATCGTCGTGACGCAGGCGCTCAAGCTTGTAGTGCGGCGTTTCCAGATGCTTGTTCGGGATCAGCAGCACATTGACCTTGAAGCGCGTCTCGATCAGGTTGATGTCCGGGCGCTTCTCGTTGAGCAGGAACGCAGCCACTTCCACCGGCACCTGGCAGTGGATCGCGGCCGTGTTTTCCTTCATCGCCTCTTCCTGGATGATGCGCAGCACCTGCAGGGCGGACGATTCGGTATCGCGGATATGGCCTGTGCCGTTGCAGCGCGGGCAGGTGACGTGCGAGCCCTCGGACAGCGACGGACGCAGTCGCTGGCGCGACAGCTCCATCAGGCCGAAGCGGCTGATCTTGCCCATCTGCACGCGGGCGCGGTCGTGGCGCAGTGCGTCCTTCAGGCTGGTCTCGACGTCCTTCTGGGCCTTGCTCGACTCCATGTCGATGAAGTCGATCACGATCAGGCCGCCCAGGTCGCGCAGGCGCAACTGGCGGGCAATCTCGTCGGCTGCTTCGAGGTTGGTGCGCAGCGCGGTCTCTTCGATGTCCGCACCCTTGGTGGCACGCGCCGAGTTCACGTCGACGGCGACCAGCGCCTCGGTATGGTCGATCACGATGGCGCCGCCGGAGGGCAGCATCACCATGCGCGAATAGGCCGATTCGATCTGGTGTTCGATCTGGAAGCGCGAGAACAGGGGAACGTCGTCGCGGTACTTCTTCACCCGATTCATGTTGTCGGGCATCACCAAGCTCATGAAGGCGCGGGCCTGATCGTAGATATCGTCGGTATCGATCAGGATATCACCGATGTCCGGCTGGAAGTAATCGCGGATGGCGCGGATCACCAGGCTGGATTCGAGATAGATCAGCAGCGGCGCCCTGTTCTCGACCGCGGCACCGTCGACCGCCTTCCACAGCTGCATCAGGTAGTTCAGGTCCCACTGCAGCTCTTCGGCCGAGCGGCCGATGCCGGCGGTGCGGGCAATGATGCTCATGCCTTCCGGGACCTGCAGCTGCGCCATGGTCTCGCGCAGTTCCTGGCGGTCTTCGCCTTCGATCCGGCGTGACACGCCGCCGCCGCGCGGGTTGTTCGGCATCAGCACCAGGTAGCGGCCGGCCAGCGAGATGAAGGTGGTCAGCGCCGCGCCCTTGTTGCCGCGCTCCTCCTTCTCCACCTGGACGATCAGTTCCTGGCCTTCGGTCAGCGCGTCCTGGATGCGGGCGGTGCGCACATCCACGCCGTCCTTGAAGTAGGCGCGGGCGACTTCCTTGAAGGGGAGGAAACCGTGCCGCTCTTCGCCGTAGTTGACGAAGCAGGCTTCCAGCGACGGTTCGATGCGGGTGATGACACCCTTGTAGATGTTGCCTTTGCGCTGTTCGCGCCCGGCGGTTTCGATGTCGATGTCGATCAGTTTCTGGCCATCGACAATGGCGACGCGCAATTCTTCTTGCTGCGTCGCATTGAACAACATGCGTTTCATTGTTACCTCACTCCAATGCCGTGCGTGCACGGCGCTGCATGGAGCACGCGCAGGCGGAGCGGGTGGTCAACGAATTGCCAGGGTGTCGGCCGACAAAAAACGGCGCGACGGGGCGCAGGCGAAAGAAATGAGGACGTCACGGGCAGGGCGAGGTTCGCGTGTGCGATTTGCGCGTCCTGTCACTCGCGCCTGGCCTTCGCGTTGTGCGGTCGGGCCAGCGGCGGCGAGTCGCGTGAGGCGACCACAAAGAGCGGATTGACGGACGGCCTGTCCGGGCGGAACCCGCGGCGGGCGATCGGGCGGCATGCTGCTTGTTGGAGTTTTGCCGCCGGACCGCCATGGCAACGCGGTAACCGGATGGTCAGCCGGCCGGCACCAACTTTGGTGCGGCAAGGGCTTCTTTCACCAAGCGGGCGCCGTATGGATGTCCATTGGCGTCCGCCTTGAATTCTGTTCTACCAGCTGCTCGTTCCTCGCTGGCCGATGTTGCCGACGTGATCTTCGGTTCACGTCCTGCGCGATGGGACAGCGGTGCGTGCTGCTTTTTCCGTGCCGATCAGGACAGGCCACGTGTTTAGCTTTGTAACACACTTGGGCGGAGAATCGGCACGTTCCGGACGGAAACGGTGGTTGTGTACAATAGCTGTTGTTTCGTCCCGACCGGCGGCTCTTGCTGGCGCATAAACAACTGTCCAGCGAGAAAATTATATTGAAAATGAATGAGTTACGCCATCCATTTGATGGCCGCATTCAACAGGCGGTGCGCGAAGCACTCGACGGCAAATCGGTCGCCTACGTTGAAATTGGCGAAGACGCGCAAGGGCAGCGGATCGACAACTTCCTGATGCGCCTGGCCAAGGGCGTGCCCAAGAGCCACATCTACCGCATCCTGCGCTCCGGCGAGGTACGCGTGAACAAGGGCCGCATCGACGCGGAATACCGCCTGAAGCTCGGCGATCTGGTGCGCATTCCGCCGCTGCGCATCGCGCAGCAATCGGCCCAGCAGGCTGAAGCAGCGCGTGCCGTGCCGGCCGCCGAATTCACGATTCTCCACGAAGATACCCACTTGCTGGTGATCGACAAGCCGGCCGGTGTGGCCGTGCATGGCGGCTCCGGCGTGGCGTTCGGTGTCATCGAGCAACTGCGCCAGTCGCGTCCGGAAGCGAAATTCCTTGAGCTGGTGCACCGGCTGGATCGCGAGACCTCCGGCGTGCTGCTGCTGGCCAAGAAGCGCTCGGCGCTGGTCGCGCTGCACGAGCAGATTCGCGAAGGCCAGCTGGACAAGCGCTACTTTGCCGCCGTCAAGGGCCTCTGGCCGCATCAGCGCCAGCACATCAAGGCCCCGCTGTTCAAATACACTACGCCGGAAGGCGAGCGGCGCGTGCGCGTGCAGGCCGACGGACAGCCATCGCACACGGTGTTCAACAAGGTGGGGGTGTTCGGCCCCTACACGCTGCTGGAGGCCGAGCTGAAGACCGGCCGCACGCACCAGATTCGCGTACACCTCGCGCACGCCGGCTTCCCCATTCTCGGAGACGACAAATACGGCGATTTCGCGCTCAACAAGGCATTGTCGCGCGCGAACGCGTCGCCGCGGCTGGCCCGCATGTTCCTGCATGCGCACACGCTGCGGCTGACGCATCCGCAAAGTGGTGAAATCGTTGCATTCAAGGCGCCGCTGCCGGCCGAGTGCGCTGCGTTCCTCAACGCGTTCCCCTCCCAGGATTCCGATTCCAATGCCGCAGCAGCGCTTTGACCTGATCGTTTTCGACTGGGACGGCACTCTGATGGATTCGACGCCGGCCATCACCCGGTCGATCCAGCTGGCGTGCCGCGATCTCGGCCTGCCGGTGCCGGACGATGCGCATGCCAGCCACGTGATCGGCCTGGGTTTGCGCGATGCGCTCGAGTACGCGGTGCCGACGCTCGATCCTTCCGACTACGGCAGGCTGGCCGAGCGCTATCGCTTCCACTATCTCAACCGCGACGCGCAACTGGTGCTGTTCCAGGGCGTGCGGGAGATGCTGGAGGCGCTGCGCAAGCAGCACTATCTGCTGGCCGTGGCGACCGGCAAATCGCGCGTCGGCCTGCAGCGGGCGCTGGAGGCGACCGGCCTGATCGGCGTGTTTGACAACACGCGGTGCGCCGACGAGACTTTCTCCAAGCCCCATCCGTCCATGCTGCTGGAACTGACGAGCGACCTGGGCATGGACGTGGAGCGCACCGTGATGATCGGCGACACCACGCACGATCTGCAGATGGCCGCTAACGCCGGGGCCGCCGGGGTGGCAGTCTCCTACGGCGCGCATCCGGCCGATGTGCTGCACGCGCTGGACCCGCTGTTCTGCGCCGGATCGGTCGCCGAGCTGCATCGCTGGCTGGCCGATCATGCCTGAGTCCACCGTTCCGACCGAGTCTGTACGCATCTGTGCCGGCGCCGCTCTGCTGGACGGCGGCCTCGGCGTGCGCTTTCCTGTCGAGGTGCGCGGACGTACGCTGGGTGCATTCGTGGTGCGCTATGCGGGCGGCGTCCACGGCTATCTGAACCAGTGCGCCCATGTCCCGATGGAAATGGACTGGCAGGAAGGCCAGTTCTTTGAAAGCTCGGGCCTCTATCTGATGTGCGCAACGCACGGCGCGATCTACGAGCCCGATACCGGCCGCTGTGTCGGGGGACCGTGCCGGGGCGCGCATCTGACCAAGCTCGACGTCGCCGAGCGGAACGGCGACGTCTGGTGGCAGCCCGATGCGCTGTGCCGACTGCCCGCCGCACCCGAGCCGGCCCCGGTACCGCCGGCGGCCTGACAACGACTCTCTTCGACTGTATTGTCCTCGTCCATGACCGATCCGACCCCACCGAAATCGCCGGAAGAAGGCGCTGGCAAGCGCGACCAACTGGAATTTACGCACCAGGCGGACCATCCGCTGGAAGCCGAACTGCGCGATCCCGCTGCCGGCAAGCCGGCGTCCAAGCCCGGTTTGTTCGGCCGCTTCCGGCATAGCGAGGGCGGTGCGCCGCGCGCATCGGGCGCCCCCGCCGGCTGGGAGCGCGACGTGCTCGAGAGTGTCCTCCTGGCGGCCATCCGCGAGCAGCGCGCTGCCCGCCGCTGGCGCATCTTTTTCCGCTTCGTGACGCTCGCCATCATCGGCGGGCTGCTGTATGTGCTCGCCAGCTTCGAGGGTGAAACGGTCAGCTCCGGCCGCCATACCGCGCTGGTGACGCTCGATGGCGAGATCGCCGCCAACACCAATGCCAGCGCCGACAACATCACCGCCTCGCTGGAGGCCGCGTTCGCCGACGACAACACCGCCGGGGTGATCCTCAAGATCAACTCGCCGGGCGGCTCGCCGGTGCAGGCCGGCATGATCAACGACGACATCCGCCGCCTGCGCGCCAAGTACAAGAATATCCCGCTGTACGTGGTGGTCGAGGAGATGTGCGCCTCGGGCGGCTATTACGTGGCCGCCGCCGCCGACAAGATCTATGTCGACAAGGCCAGCATCGTCGGCTCGATCGGCGTGCTGATGGACGGTTTCGGCTTTACCGGCCTGATGGACAAGCTGGGTGTGGAGCGGCGCCTGCTGACGGCCGGTACCAATAAAGGCATGCTCGATCCGTTCTCGCCGGTGCCCCCGCAGCAGCGGCAATTCGCCCAGGCGATGCTCGACGAGGTGCACCAGCAGTTCATCGACGTGGTCAAGCAGGGGCGCGGTAGCCGCCTGAAGGACGATCCGCAGCTGTTCTCCGGCCTGTTCTGGACAGGCGCCAAGGCGGTCGAGCTGGGCCTGGCGGACGGCATCGGCAGCGCCGACTTCGTCGCCCGCAACGTCATCAAGGCGCCGGACATGGTCGACTACACGGTCAAGGAAAACTTCGCCGAACGCGTGGCGCGCAAGTTCGGCACGGCCATGGGCGCGGGTGCCATCAAGGCGCTGGCCGCCACCGGCGAGCTCAAGCTCCTGATGAAGCAGTAACGGCGGCGCTCCGGCGCCTCAGCGTGCCAGCAGTGAGAAGATGGCCGGCCGCTTGTGCAGCGCCAGCCGGTCCGGGCGCCAATCGCCTACCGGCAGGGTCACTACCTGCTCGCTGGGTAGCGTCAGGTCTACCGCCACCGAGAGCAGCGTGCCGGGCGCACACACGGCCTGGATCGCCTCCAACAGTGCACCGTTACGGTAGGGCGTCTCGATGAACACCTGGGTCTGCCCTGCTGCGCGCGACACTTGCTCCAGCGCGCGCAGTTTGCGTGTGCGTTCGCCCGCGTCGACGGGCAGGTAGCCGTTGAATGCGAAGCTCTGGCCATTCAGGCCGGAGGCCATCACCGCCAGCAGGATCGAACTCGGCCCCACCAGCGGTTTCACGCGCACGCCGTGCCGGTGTGCCAGCCGCACCAGGTTCGCCCCGGGATCGGCCACCGCGGGCACGCCGGCCTCCGACATCAATCCGGCATCGCGCCCGCCGACCACCGGCGCCAGCAGGGCTTCCAGCTCCGATTCCGGCGTCTTGACGTTGAGTTCGCGGATCGTGATTTCCTACAGGGGGCGCGCCAGCGGCGCGGTTTCGGCCAGCTTCTTCAGCAGGGCGCGCGCCGTCTTGGCATGCTCGGCGACAAAGTAGTCGAGCTGCGCGGTGATCTGCTGGACGCCTGTGGGAATCACGTCCTGCAGCGGATCGTCGGCGTCGCGCAGACCGAGCGTGTTGGGGATCAGGTAGAGCGTGCCGGCCATGGCTTACGCGAACAAGGGATAGTGCACGTTGCGCAGCATGGTGGTCAGCGCGATCAGCGGCAGCCCGACCAGCGCGGTCGGATCCGGCGATTCCACGCGTTCCAGCAGTGCGATGCCCAGCCCCTCGGACTTGGCGCTGCCCGCAACGTCGTAGGGGTGCTCCAGGTGCAGATAGGCGTCGAGTTCTTCGTCGGAGAGATTCCGGAAGGTGGCCAACGTCCGTACGTCCTCGCTTTGGTGCTGGCCGGTGCGGCCGTCATAGAGGCAGAGGGCGGAGTGGAATGTGACGGTACGACCACGCATCCAGTGCAACTGCGCGAGCGCGCGCGCATGGTCGCCCGGCTTGCCGACCTGCCTGCCATCCAGTGTGGCGACCTGGTCCGAACCGATCACCAGGGCGCCCGCATGCGCGGCGGCGACCTTCTTCGCCTTCCGCCGCGCCAGGCGCAGCGCAGTCTGGTCGGGCGATTCGCCAGCCGCGGGGGTCTCGTCGATATCCGGTACCACGATCTCGAACGGCAGGCGCAGCCGTTCAAGCAACTCCTGGCGATAGGGCGAACTGGACGCGAGAATCAGCGGCGGACGCGTGGCGTGGGTCATAAGTGTTTGAAGATGCAGTGGATCTTGTGCGAAAACCTTTTGACGCCAGAGGTTTTTGCTCGTTATAATCCCGCGTTTCGCGGTTTGGCCGCGCAGTGTCGCAAACCGGGCGCCCGCGCGCAAGATGCGGGGAAGGTCCGGCGGAGCGGCGCGCGCCAGGGGTTTTTCACGCGGCGGCAAGGCGTTCAGCGGGTCCGATCTGTGGATTTTCGTGCATTCGATCTTTTTGCGTTCATCCGCGGCGGTGAGCAGGCGAGCGGCAGCGTTGGCTTGACCGATATGCCGCGTCTGCTGGTCGAGCGGGCTGCAGACGCGCCTGCCGATGCGGGCAGCCTCTTTCGCTGGCAGATGCGGGGTGTCGTGCGCGACGAAGCGGTCGCCGCGGGCCAGTCGCCTCGCCAGCGCCTGCTTGTCGATCTGGAAGTTGACGGCGCCGTGTGGCTGCAATGTCAGCGCTGCCTGCGCGCCTACAAGCAGCCTCTGCCGGTGCGTACGCGCTTGGAAGTCGTCCGTTCGGAGGCGGAGGCCGATGCGGCCCCGCTGGAAGACGACGAGGCGGATGTCGTCGTCGGCTCGCGCAGCTTCGACCTGATCGCGCAGATCGAGGACGAGTTGCTGCTGGCGTTGCCAGTGTCGCCGCGTCACGAAATCTGCCCGGACGCGGTGGAGCCGGAAGCGGCGGAAGCCGAGAAGAAGCCATCACCGTTCGCGGTGCTGGCAAACCTGAAGACCAAACATTAGGCATGCGCGAGCTTTGGCGCGTGCCGATGGCGTTACGTTTCACACGCCTACCGGAATGGCTACGCTCCGGCTCCGTGTGATGTGATAAAATTGATCAAATTGCTTAGGAGTCATCATGGCTGTCCAACAAAACAAGAAGTCGCCGTCCAAGCGCGGCATGCATCGTTCGCACGACTTCCTCACCTCGGCCCCGGTCGCTGTCGAGCCGACCACGGGTGAAGTCCACCTGCGTCACCACGTGAGCCCGAACGGCTACTATCGCGGCCGTAAGGTCGTCAAGACCAAGAACGACTGATGCGGTTTGCCAGTCTTCTGGCAAGCGCGTTGGGTTGGTCTGAACGCACCGGTTCATGATGCAAGCAAAAAAGCGGCAAGCCAATTTGCCGCTTTTTTGCTGATCGGGGTCCGGCGAATCGCGTACCGAACTGTGCACCGAGTTGTGTACCATGGGCGCGCGCCATCAGCCTGAAGCACGTGAAACCGCACATCAGACTCGCATGACCATCAAGCTTGCCATCGACTGCATGGGTGGCGATCACGGCGTTTCCGTGACGATCCCTGCAGCGATCCAATTTCTCGCCGCACACGAAGACGTCGAAATGCTGCTTGTCGGGCAGCCCGATGCTATTGCTGCGCAGCTCAAGCGACTTCACGCCACTGCGCACGCCCGCATTCATGTCGTCGCCGCCTCCGAGGTGGTGTCGATGGACGATCCGGTCGAGGTCGCGTTGCGCAAGAGGAAGGATTCTTCGATGCGCGTGGCCCTCAATCAGGTCAAGGACGGTGCCGCGCAGGCATGCGTGTCCGCCGGCAACACTGGCGCCCTGATGGCCGTGTCGCGCTACGTCCTGAAGACGCTGGACGGCATTGATCGTCCGGCCATCGCCACCGCCATTCCCAACGAGAAGGGCGCAGGTACCACCGTGCTCGATCTCGGCGCCAATGCCGACTGCGAGCCCGAGCACCTGCTGCAGTTTGCGCAGATGGCGTCCGCCATGGTGTCAGTGGTCGAACACAAGCCGCGTCCCACGGTCGGCCTGCTCAACATCGGCGAAGAAGTCATCAAGGGCAACGAGGTCGTCAAGCAGGCGGGCGAACTGCTGCGCGCGTCCGATCTCAACTTCTTCGGCAATGTCGAAGGCAACGATATCTTCAAGGGCACGACCGACATCGTTGTCTGCGATGGCTTTGTCGGCAACGTGGCGCTCAAGAGCACCGAGGGCCTGGCCAAGATGATCGGCGGGATGCTGCGCGAAGAGTTCAGCCGTTCGTGGTTCACCAAGCTGCTGGCCGTGGTGGCGCTGCCCGTGCTGGCGCGCTTCAAGCGTCGGGTCGACCACCGCCGCTACAACGGTGCGGCGCTGCTTGGCCTGCGTGGTCTCGTCATCAAGAGCCACGGTTCGGCCGACGCCTATGCGTTCGAGTGGGCGATCAAGCGCGCTTACGATGCCGCGGCCAATGGTGTGATCGCCCGCATCGCGCAGGCATTCGAATCCCATCACGACACGGCGGGCGCCGCGGTGCCGCTTTCCACCTCCGCTCCGGCCGCCGACGCCGCATAAGGGTGTCGTACCGGGTCATCCGATCCCCAATCCCACACATGACACGTTACGCAAGGATCATCGGTACGGGCAGCTATCTGCCGCCCAAGCGGGTCACCAATGATGAATTGGCCGCCCAGCTGGCCGAGAAAGGCATCGAGACGAGCGACGAATGGATCGTCACGCGCAGCGGCATCCGCGCGCGCCATTACGCCGAGCCGGACGTCACGTGCAGCGATCTGGCTGTGAAAGCCGCCGAGCGCGCCATCGAGGCCGCCGGCATTGACCGCGCCGAGATCGACATGATCCTGGTCGCGACGTCCACGCCGGACTTCGTCTTCCCCAGTGCTGCTTGCCTGGTGCAACAGAAGCTGGGCCTGTCCAACCACTGTGCGGCGTTCGACGTGCAGGCGGTGTGCTCGGGCTTCGTCTACGCGCTGGCGACGGCCGACAAGTTCATCCGTGCGGGCGGCTACCGCAACGTGCTGGTGATCGGCGCGGAGGTCTTCTCGCGCATTCTCGATTTCAATGACCGCACCACGTGCGTGCTGTTTGGCGATGGCGCCGGCGCGGTGGTGTTGCAAGCGTCCGACGAGCCCGGCATCCTGTCGACCGCCTTACATGCCGACGGCAGCCATGCGGATATTCTCTGCGTGCCCGGTAATGTGGCCGCCGGTGCGATCCAGGGCAGTGCCTTCCTGTACATGGACGGGCAGGCGGTTTTCAAGCTGGCCGTCAACGTGCTCGACAAGGTGGCGCGCGAAGCGCTGGCGCTGGCGAAGGTCGAGGCCTCGCAAATCGATTGGCTGATTCCGCACCAGGCCAACATCCGCATCATGCAGGGCACCGCCAAGAAGCTGGGTCTGCCCGGCGAGCGCATGGTGGTGACGGTCGACGAGCACGGCAACACGTCGGCCGCGTCGATTCCGTTGGCGCTGGACGCAGCCGTGCGCGACGGGCGTATCCGGAAGGGCCACCACGTGCTGCTCGAGGGCGTGGGCGGCGGTTTCACCTGGGGCGCTGTGCTGCTGCGCTTCTGACCGAATTTCCAGAATCAATCCAACGAACCATGACATTCGCTTTCGTCTTTCCCGGCCAGGGTTCGCAATCGGTCGGCATGCTCAATGCGTTCGCCGACCATCCGGCCGTCGCCGCCACGCTGGCGGAGGCCTCCGATGCCCTGGGCCAGGATATCGGCAAGCTGATCGCTGAAGGCCCGGCCGACGAACTGAATCTGACCACCAATACGCAGCCGGTCATGCTGACCGCTGCCGTGGCGGTGTACCGCGCATGGCAGGCAGCGGGCGGCCCGGCGCCGACCGTGGTGGCCGGTCACAGCCTGGGCGAGTATTCCGCGCTGGTCGTCGCCGGAGCGATCGCGTTCAAGGATGCCGTGCCGCTGGTGCGTTTCCGCGCCAAGGCGATGCAGGAGGCCGTGCCGGTCGGCGAGGGCGGCATGGCCGCGATCCTCGGCCTGTCGGATGACGATGTGCGTGCCGCCTGTGCCGAAGCCTCGATCGCCGGCGTGGTAGAAGCCGTCAATTTCAATGCACCGGCCCAGGTGGTGATCGCGGGTGCCAAGGCTGCGGTCGAGAAGGCCTGCGAGGTCGCCAAGGCCAAGGGTGCCAAGCGCGCGCTGCCGCTGCCTGTGTCGGCGCCGTTTCACTCCTCGCTGCTGAAGCTGGCTTCGGACCGTCTGCGGGAACACCTGGCCAACGTGACGGTCAGCGCGCCGCCCATCCCGGTCATCAACAACGTCGATGTGGTGGTGGTGAACGACCCTGCCGCCATCAAGGATGCGCTGGTACGCCAGGCCGCCTCGCCGGTGCGCTGGGTCGAGACAGTGCAGAAGATGAAGACTGACGGTATCACCCGCGTGGTCGAGTGCGGTCCGGGCAAGGTGCTCGCTGGTCTCACCAAGCGTATCGACGGCGACATCGTTGGCGATGCGATCTTCGATCCGGCTTCGCTGGAAGCCGTGCTGGCTCAACTCAAATAACGGAATCCGCATGACCCAAGCATTGAACAACCAGGTCGCTCTCGTCACTGGCGCTTCGCGCGGCATCGGCCGGGCAATCGCACTGGAACTGGCACGCCAGGGGGCCATCGTGGTCGGCACGGCCACTTCCGAAGCGGGCGCCCAGGCGATCTCCGCCTACTTTGCCGAAGCGGGTGTCAAGGGTGCCGGGGTGGTGCTCAACGTCAACGATGCGGCGCGCTGTGAAGTCGTGATCGACGAGACCATCAAGGCGCACGGCGGCCTGAACATCCTCGTGAACAACGCCGGCATCACCCAGGACAACCTGGCGATGCGCATGAAGGACGAGGAGTGGACGGCTGTCATCGACACTAACCTGAGCGCCGTTTTCCGCTTGTCTCGCGCCGTGCTGCGTCCCATGATGAGGGCGCGCGGCGGCCGCATCATCAATATCACCTCGGTGGTGGGCTCGGCCGGCAACCCGGGCCAGGCCAACTATGCGGCTGCCAAGGCGGGCGTGGAAGGCATGGCGCGGGCGATGGCGAAGGAGATCGGCAGCCGTAACATCACGGTCAACAGCATCGCGCCCGGTTTCATCAATACCGACATGACGAAGGTGCTGTCGGAAGAGCAGCATACCGCGCTGAAGGCACAGATTCCGCTCGGCCGCCTGGGCATGCCGGAAGACATTGCCAGTGCGGTTGCCTTTCTGGCGTCGCCGGCAGCAGGCTACATCACGGGCGCGACGCTGCATGTCAACGGCGGCATGTACATGGGATAAGGAAGCCGTCCCGGCGGCGGTGTCACCGGTGTGCTGTGCGAGGCATGGTCTCGCACAACACACCGGTGAGATCGCCGAATTAACTGGCTTTTAGCATCACGTTGGGCGTACTTTTTGCATGGTTCTTGGCGCGGTTTTTCATCGCGCAAACCTGCTAGAATGCGCGCACTTTTTGTCGAATACTTCCCTGGAGGGTTAAATGGACAACATCGAACAACGCGTCAAGAAGATCGTCGCCGAGCAGCTGGGCGTGGCCGAGGCTGACATCAAGAACGAATCGTCGTTCGTCAACGATCTTGGCGCGGACTCGCTCGACACGGTTGAACTCGTGATGGCGTTGGAAGATGAGTTCGGTATGGAAATTCCGGACGAAGAAGCTGAGAAGATAACCACGGTGCAACAAGCCATCGATTACGCTCGCGCCAACGTCAAGGCGTAAGCGTCGTCTTTCTCTTGGCATCGCGGGCCACAGAAGTGGCGCTCATCCGGCCTGGCCGGGTGGCGCGCTTTCTGTGGCCCTTGTCGCTGATACAGAGTCGCAGGAAAGCATAGTGAGCCGTCGTCGCGTAGTGGTTACCGGCCTGGGGCTGGTCTCTCCGGTAGGAAACTCGGTCGCCGAAGGGTGGGCCAATCTGGTCGCTGGCAAGTCCGGCATCGCCACCGTCACCAAATTTGATCCTTCCAACCTGGCCGTGCACTTCGCTGGTGAAGTGAAGGGCTTCAACGTCGAGGAGTACCTCTCGGCCAAGGATGCCCGCCAGATGGATACCTTCATCCATTACGGCATTGCCGCCGGCGTACAGGCGCTCAGGGACAGCGGGCTGGAGGTGAATGAGGCCAACGCCGACCGCGCCGGCGTGCTGGTCGGCTCCGGCATCGGTGGCCTGCCGATGATCGAGGATACCCATTCCACGTACGTCGAACGCGGTCCGCGCCGGATTTCGCCGTTCTTCGTGCCGGGCTCGATCATCAACATGATCTCGGGGTACATCAGCATCATGCACGGTCTGAAGGGGCCGAACCTGGCAGCGGTCACGGCTTGTACTACCGGGCTGCACAGCATCGGGCTGGCGGCGCGCCTGATCCAAGCGGGCGATGCCGACGTGATGGTGGCAGGGGGCGCCGAGTCGACGGTCTCGCCGCTCGGTATCGGCGGTTTCGCGGCCGCGCGCGCGCTGTCGACCCGCAACGATGATCCGGCCACCGCGTCCCGTCCTTGGGACAAGGACCGCGACGGCTTCGTGCTGGGCGAGGGCGCCGGCGTGATGGTGCTTGAAGAGTACGAGTTCGCCAAGGCGCGCGGTGCCAATATCTACGCGGAGCTCGTGGGTTTTGGCATGAGCGGAGATGCCTATCACATGACCGCTCCCAACATGGACGGTCCGCGCCGCTGCATGCTCAATGCGTTGCGCGATGCCGGCGTCAACACCGATCAGGTGCAGTACCTGAACGCGCACGGGACGTCCACCCCGCTGGGTGACAAGAATGAATCCGACGCCATCAAGGCAGCCTTCGGCGAGCATGCGGACAAGGTCGTCGTGAACTCCACCAAGTCCATGACCGGCCACTTGCTGGGCGGGGCGGGCGGTTTGGAGTCGGTGTTTACGGTGCTGGCGCTCCACCATCAGGTGTCGCCGCCGACCATCAACATCTTCAACCAGGATCCCGAGTGCGATCTCGATTATTGCGCCAATACGGCGCGTGACATGAAGATCGACGTGGCCGTGAAGAACAATTTCGGCTTTGGCGGGACCAATGGCACGCTGGTGTTCCGACGCCCGTGATGCGACGTGAGGAGCGGCCGGAGGCCGCGCCGTCGCTCCCCGCTGCGGCGGCAGCCCTTCTTGTGCAGTGCTTTGCGTTTTCGCAGCAGTACCGGCGGATGTGCTTGGCGGCGCGGGTTTTTATGGGCGCCGCGATCGTGTCTGCAGTGTTTTGGGCCGTTGCAGCGTGGGGTGGTTTGTTGCCGCTTTGGGCTTGTGGCGCGATCGGCATGCTGGCGATGACCGCGCTGCTTCCGCCGGTGTTCGCACGTTCGCCACGATCGTTGGAACTGATGTGGCGGGCGCGTCTCAAACACCATGGCGAGCCGGTTTCCGGGTCCTGGTGCATGGGACTGGTGGCAGGTGGCGCCGTTCGAAACGTTCCTCTGCTGTGGTGGTGGGCGCCTGGTGAACGGGTGCTGGTCCTGGGGGTTGCCCAGCGGTGGTGGTGTCAGCGGATCTTCGTGCTGGCATCGCCATGGTTTGCCACCGAATCGCTGCGCCGGGTGCGCAGGTTGTTGCGTCTAGGGCCACCTGCGTCGGGTGGCCAAGCATCCGGTGTGTCGTAGGTAAAATACAACGTTTTCAAGTCACAAAAATTCAAGGCGATACACTGCAGGTGAAGAATCCGTGAGTGAACGCGAAGCCGACCAGATCCTTGTCGAACGCGTCCAGCAGGGTGACAAGCGGGCGTTTGAACTGTTGGTGGTCAAGTACCACCCCAAGATCATCCGCCTGATCTCACGCCTGATCCGCGATGCCGCGGAGGTGGAGGATGTGGCACAGGATGCCTTTATCAAGGCGTACCGTGCGCTGCCCCAGTTCCGGGGCGAATCTGCGTTTTATACGTGGCTGTATCGTATCGCCGTCAACACGGCCAAGAATTACCTGGCGACGCAGGGCCGGCGCCCCGAGTCGTCCACCGATATCGACACCGAAGAGGCTGAAACTTTTGCCGACGGTGAACAACTAAGACTAAGGGATATCAATACGCCGGACTCGATGCTGCACACCAAGCAGGTTGCCGAAACGGTCAATCGCGCGATGGAGGCATTGCCCGAGGAATTGCGTACGGCAATTACGCTCCGCGAGATCGAGGGGCTGAGCTATGAGAAAATCGCCGAAGCGATGGAATGCCCGATCGGGACCGTCCGTTCGCGGATCTTTCGGGCGCGCGAGGCGATTGCCGAGAAATTGCGCCCCTTGCTGGGAACAGCGGAGGGCAAACGGTGGTAGCCAGCCGATATGACAAACCGGGCTGCCTGCGTCCAGGCTGCAAACGGTGAAATCTCGGGAAGTCTTCTCGCGGATCGTTGATTGAACGTTGGAGTTTTGGGGTCCGGAAATGGGTCAGGCTCAAATGCAGGCAGCAGACGCGGGGTTCGCTGAGCGGATTTCCGCTTTGATGGACGGTGAAGTGGCCGCAGCCGTGGAACTCGCCGAGGATGGCGACGGCACGGCGCACTGGCGCGAATATCAGCTGATCGGCGATGTGCTCCGGTCGGAAGACCTGCTGAGCGCGCGCTCTACCGAAGCATTCCTCGGCCGCTTCTCGGCCAAGCTCGACGCGGAGCCGCACCTGCTGGTGCCGGCTGTGGCGCAGCGCACGCAGGCCGAAGAGAGGCACCGCTTCCTTGTTCGTCCGTCGTGGGTCCGCCGGGTCATGCCTTCGACCGCGGTGGCAGCGGCGGTGGCGGCCGTTAGCTGGGTCGTCGTGCCGCAATTGCGCGGTCCGACTGGCAGTGGCGACGCATCACCCGCACTGGTCGCCAAGGCGCAGCAAAGCGCCGGCGCCCAGGCCGTGACGGTGGCGGCCACCGAGAATACGCCCATGATCCGGGATGCGCGTCTGGATGAATATCTGACCGCGCATCGTCAATCGGCAACCAACGGCGTGGTGGTCCCGTATCTGCGGGCAGTGGCCAACGGCGCGGCGAGCAGCCAGGACTCCAATCAGGAATAATGCGGGAATCCATGTCGAAGGTGTGGCACCCCGTTGCAGGGGCAGGCGCCCGCAAACTCCAGGCCGTCCGTCGGTCCGTCTTTCTTCTTCTTTGTGTCTCGGCGTTGTCGGTTGCAGCCCAATCGCAGCAGCCAGAGCCGATGCCGCGCAAGGAAGCCGCCTCGTGGCTGACGAAGATCCATCGTGCCGCGCTCAAGCAGAACTATGTCGGTACGCTGACGTATCAGCGTGGTTCCGGCATGCATTCGACGCGCATCCAGCATTACACCGATCTGTTCAACAACGAATATGAGCGTGTCGAGGCGCTCGATGGCAAGCAGCGCGAGATGCTGCGCCAGAACGACGTTGTCCGGAACCTGATCTATGAGGTCAAGCTGGTCGTGACCGAGAAGCAGGAGAACAAGGACAGCTCCCGGCACTGCTGGCCACGACCAATGGTGACGTGCTGGACCAGTACGACATGCGTCATTTGCCCGCCGAGCGCGTGGCCGGCATGGACTGCGAGGTCTTCCAGCTGGATCCGAAGGACGGCTTTCGCTATGCCTACCGGATCTGGGCGGAGCACAACTCGGGCCTCCTGATGCGCGCGCAGACCATGGGCGAGGACGGCAAGGTGCTGGAGCAGGTGGTGTTCTCGCAGGTCGAAGTGGGTGTGCCATCGGAGAAGCAACGGATCCTGGCGGCCCTGAAGAGCGTGGCGAGCTGGAGCCAGTACGAAGTCGTTTCGCAGCCGACCAATCTCGCCGAGCAGTGCTGGGCCATCACCAGCCCCATCAAGGGTTTCCAGAAGATTCGCGAAGTGCGCCGGCCGCTCGGCGACATCGCGCCGGCGGGCAAATCGTCGTCGGGATTCGAGGTGCAGCAGGTCGTTTTCAGCGATGGCTTGGCGGGGCTGTCGCTGTTCATCGAGCCGGTCTCGGAAAAACGATCGCGGCGAGAAGGTTTCATTTCGCAGGGCGCGACGCACGTGATGGTGTGGCGCATTGCCGACTTCTGGCTGACGGTGGTGGGCGAGGTGCCCTTTGCTACCACCAAGCAGTTCGGGGCGGCCGTCGACTACAAGCCTGTATCTGCCAACGCGGCCAGCCGCCCGGCCAGCGCGCCTTAAATTCCTCTCTCTGGATTGAAGCGACGTCACCTCGGCGCTGCTGACACCGTGCCGATCGTGCTCAGTCCACATTGATCTCACTGTTTCGGGGAGCTTGCATGCGTACCGCTCGAACCTTTCATGCCTTGCGTTTGCTTTGTGTTGCCGCCATCGTCGCTGCCGGCGGCGCGTTGATGCCGGCTTACGCGCAGAACGTCACCGGCAGCGTGGCGACGGGCACCTATGGCCTGCCTGATTTTGCCGATCTGGTCGAGAGGGGCAGCCCGGCAGTGGTCAATATCCGCACTACCGAGAAGGTGCGGATGCAGAACAGTCCGAGCGATGACGACATGGCCGAGTTTTTCCGCCGCTTCTTCGGTGTGCCGATGCCGGGCATGCCTGGACAGGGGCAGGGCCAGAAGCGCCGCAACGCACCGTCGCAGCCCGAGGAAGAGCAGAGCCGCGGCGTCGGCTCGGGCTTCATCATGTCGGGTGATGGCTATGTGCTGACCAACGCTCACTTGGTCGAAGGTGCGGAGACCATCTACGTGACGCTGACCGACAAGCGCGAATTCAAGGCCAAGCTGATCGGTTCCGACAAGCGTACCGACGTGGCGCTGGTCAAGGTGGAGGCCACCGGTCTGCCGAGCCTGAAGCTGGGCGATTCGGACAAGGTGCGCGTGGGCGAGTGGGTACTGGCGATCGGCTCGCCGTTCGGGCTGGACAACACCGTTACCGCAGGCATTGTGTCGGCCAAGGGGCGCGACACCGGCGACTACCTGCCGTTCATCCAGTCCGACGTGGCCGTGAACCCTGGCAATTCGGGCGGTCCGTTGATCAACCTGCGTGGCGAGGTGATCGGCATCAACAACCAGATCTTCAGCCAGAGCGGCGGCTACATGGGCATCTCGTTCGCGATCCCGATCGACGAGGCGATGCGCGTGGCCGAGCAGCTTAAGGCGCAAGGCCGGGTGACGCGCGGCCGCATCGGCGTGGCGATCGACAATGTGCCGAAGGACGCGGCGGAGTCGCTGGGCCTGGGCCGTGCGCGTGGCGCCTATGTGGGCAATGTCGAGGCGGGCGGTCCGGCCGACAAGGCAGGCATTGAGGCCGGCGACATTGTCCTGAAGTTCAATGGACGCGACGTCGAGAAGGCAGGCGACCTGCAGCGCCAGGTGGGCGAGACCAAGCCCGGCACGCGCGCCACCGTGCAGGTGTGGCGCAAAGGCGCCACGCGGGATTTGACTGTGATGGTGGCCGAACTGCAGCCCGATACCAAGGTGGCGCAGCGGGGCAAGGGCGGCCAATCCGACAATGGCCAGCAGGGCTCCAGCAAGCAGAATGCGCTGGGGCTGGTGGTGGCCGATCTGTCGGAAGGCGCGCAGCGCGAGTTCAGGACGAAGGCGGGCGTCGAGGTGCAGGTGGCGGATGGTCCGGCCGCGCGCGCAGGCATCCGCCCGGGAGACGTGATCCTGCGCGTGGGCGACATCGACATTACCAGCACCAAGCAATTCAACGACGTGGTCGGCCGGCTGGACAAGAGCCGCATGGTGGCGGTGTTCGTCCGCCGTGGCGACGCCACCCAGGTGGTGACGATGCGACCGAGCACGGCACGGACCGGCGGCGGCCAGCCGTGATTCAGCTGACGCTCTACGGGCGCGCTTATTGCCATCTGTGCGACGACATGAAGGTCGCGCTGGAACCGTTCCGGCGCGACTTTTCTTTTGTGCTGCACGAGGTGGATGTCGACAGCGACCCGGCACTGGAGGGCCGTTTCGGCGAGCGGGTGCCGGTGCTGCTGACCGGCACGCCGCAGACGCCGCCTGAAGCGGCGCGCGAGCTGTGTCACTACTTTCTGGATATGCCGGCCGTGCAGGCGTGGCTGGTGGCGCAGACGACCTCCGATTGATGCGGATGCTCCGCAAAAAGAGCCGCGGGAGACCCTCTGAAATCCGGTAAAATGGCCTGTTAGCGCCGATTTGCGCATTGCCGCATCGGCTTGGAATCCAACACCTCCCGCTGGCGCCGAAAGAGGCGCCGGCCGTGCCGGGCCGGCCTTCGCGCGCCTGGCAGATGCGCCCGGGATGGGCGCTTTTCGACGCTTTCGATGGACAATATCCGCAATTTTTCGATCATCGCCCACATCGACCACGGCAAATCGACGTTGGCCGATCGCATCATCCAGTTGTGCGGCGGGCTTTCCGACCGCGAGATGGAAGCCCAGGTGCTGGACTCGATGGATATCGAGAAAGAGCGCGGCATCACCATCAAGGCGCAGACCGCCGCGCTGTCCTACAAGGCCCGCGACGGCAAGGTCTACAACCTCAATCTGATCGACACGCCGGGGCACGTGGACTTCAGCTACGAAGTCAGCCGCTCGCTGTCGGCCTGCGAAGGCGCGCTGCTGGTGGTCGACGCCTCGCAGGGCGTGGAAGCGCAGACCGTTGCCAACTGCTATACCGCCCTTGAGCTGGGCGTGGAAGTGGTGCCGGTGCTCAACAAGATCGACTTGCCGGCGGCCGATCCGGACAACGCGATCCAGGAAATCGAGGACGTAATCGGCATCGATGCGCAGGATGCGACGCGCTGCTCGGCCAAGACCGGCCTGGGTGTGCCCGACGTGCTGGAAGCGCTGATCGCCAAGGTGCCGTCGCCCAAGGGCGATTCGGAGGCGCCGCTGCAGGCGTTGATCATCGATTCGTGGTTCGACAACTACGTCGGCGTGGTGATGCTGGTGCGTGTGATGAACGGCACGCTGCGTCCCAAGGACAAGATCCTGCTGATGGCGAACGGCTCGCAGCACTTGGTCGAGCAGGTGGGCGTGTTTTCGCCGAAGTCGGTGCCGCGCGAGTCGTTGTCGGCGGGGCAAGTGGGCTTTGTGATCGCCGGCATCAAGGAGTTGAAGGCCGCCAAGGTGGGCGACACCATCACCACCGTCACGCGCAAAGCCGAAGCGCCGCTGCCAGGCTTCAAAGAGGTTAAGCCGCAGGTGTTTGCCGGCCTGTATCCGGTCGAGGCCAACCAGTACGAAGCGCTGCGCGAGTCGCTGGAGAAGCTCAAGCTCAACGATGCATCGTTGCAGTATGAGCCGGAAGTGTCGCAGGCGCTGGGCTTCGGCTTTCGCTGCGGTTTCCTGGGCCTCTTGCACATGGAGATCGTGCAGGAGCGTCTGGAGCGCGAGTTCGACATGGACCTGATTACCACCGCACCGACGGTGGTCTATCAGGTGCAGCAGCGCGACGGCACCATGCTCCAGGTGGAAAATCCCGCCAAGATGCCGGACCCGAGCAAGATCGAGGCGATCCTGGAGCCGATCGTCACGGTCAACCTGTACATGCCGCAGGAGTACGTGGGTGCCGTGATCACGCTGTGCGAGCTGAAGCGCGGCTCTCAGATCAACATGAGCTACCACGGCCGTCAGGTCCAGCTGACATATGAGATCCCGATGGGCGAGATTGTGCTGGACTTCTTCGATCGGCTGAAGTCCGTGTCGCGCGGCTATGCGTCGATGGACTACGAATTCAAGGAATACCGCCCGTCCGACGTGGTCAAGGTCGATATCCTGATCAACGGCGACAAGGTGGATGCGCTGTCGATCATCGTCCACCGTTCCAACAGCGCGTACCGCGGCCGCGAAGTGGCCGCCAAGATGCGCGAGATCATTCCGCGCCAGATGTACGACGTGGCCATCCAGGCCGCCATCGGCAGCAACGTGATCGCGCGCGAGAACGTCAAGGCGCTGCGCAAGAACGTGCTGGCCAAGTGCTACGGCGGCGACATCTCGCGCAAGAAGAAGCTTCTCGAGAAGCAGAAGGAGGGCAAGAAACGCATGAAGCAGGTGGGCACCGTTGAAATCCCGCAGGAGGCTTTCCTGGCCATCCTGCGCGTCGAAGAAAAATAACCTGGACGAATCGCGTAACCGCATCTCTCATTCATGAACTTCGCCCTGATCCTTTTCATTCTCGTTGTCATCACCGGTGTGGCGTGGGTGGCCGACAAGCTGGTGTTCCAGCGTCAACGCCAGGCCGCCGCCACGACTGCGCTGGCTGAGTTCGATGCCCGCGCCCAGGCGCAGGTGCAGTACGGTACCGTGGCCGACGTCGGCGCGGCGCGTGCGCAGCTGGCCGAAGAGAAGTTGCGCATGCCGTGGTGGCTGGAATACACGGCCAGTTTCTTCCCGGTGATCGCCGCAGTGTTCCTGCTGCGTTCGTTCGTGGTCGAGCCGTTCAAGATACCGTCGGGCTCGATGATCCCGACGCTGCAGATCGGTGATTTCATCCTGGTCAACAAGTACACCTACGGCGTGCGCTTGCCGATCGTCAACAAGAAGATCGTCGCGCTGAATCAGCCGCAGAGCGGCGACGTGATGGTCTTCCGCTATCCGAAAGACGTGTCGATGGACTACATCAAGCGCGTGATCGGCGTGCCGGGCGATGTGGTGAAGTACGACAACAAGCGCTTGACGGTCAACGGCCATCCGGCCACCTATGCGCCCCAGCAGGATTATCTCGACGGCGATCGCCTGACGTATTCCAAGCAGTACCAGGAAACATTCGACGGCGTTACGCACAACGTCCTCAACGACGCCGACCGTCCGGCCTATGTGTCCGGTCCGGACGATTTTCCGTTCCGCGAGAACTGCACTTACAATCAGACCGGCTTTACCTGCAAGGTACCGGCGGGTCACTATTTCATGATGGGCGATAATCGCGACAACAGCGCGGATTCCCGCTACTGGGGCTTCGTGCCGGACAAGAACATCGTCGGGAAAGCGTTCTTCATCTGGATGAATCTGGGCGACTGGAAGCGGATCGGCAGCTTGCACTGACCCTGTCAAAGTTATCGATCAGTTTCTTTTTTAAACTTCGGCAATTGCTCAACGGGGGAAATGCAATGCGGATGCATCGGGCCGGTCTGGCGCGTCAGGCGCGCGGTATTAGCATGTTCGGGTTCTTGATCGCCATCGTCGTGATCGTGACGGCGGTGTTGCCGGCGATCCGGGTCATTCCGAGTCTGATGGAGTATCAATCTGTCCAGCATGCCATCAAGATTGCCCGGGAGAGGGCTGCGACGCGTGCGGACGTGGCGATCGCGTTCGACAAGCAGGCGGCGATCGACGACATCCAGGCGATCAAGGGCGAGGACCTCGATGTGATCGAATCCAACGGCTCGGTGCAGATGGTGCGTTTTTCCTACAAGCGTGAAGTGCCGCTGTATGGCCCGCTTGCCTTGCTGATCACCTATTCGGGGTCGCAGCGCTGAACATGAGTCTGGAAGCATTGCAGCAACGTCTTGGCTATCGCTTCAGCAAACCGGAGTTGCTGCAGCAGGCGCTTACGCATCGCAGCCACAGTGCGATGCACAACGAGCGCCTGGAGTTTCTTGGTGATTCGATCCTGAATTGCGCCGTCGCGGACATGCTCTATGGCATGTTCGGCAAGCTGGACGAGGGCGATCTGTCGCGCGTGCGGGCCAATCTGGTCAAGCAGCAGGCGCTGTACGAGATCGCGCAGATGCTGCAGTTGCCGGATGCGCTTCGGCTGGGCGAGGGCGAGTTGAAGAGCGGCGGGTTTCGCCGGCCGTCGATCCTGGCCGATGCGCTGGAGGCGATCTTCGGTGCGGTGTTCCTTGACGGCGGTTTCGATGCGGCTCGCACCCTGATCCGCAAGCTGTACATTCCGATCCTGGAACAGGTCGATCCGCGCACGCTGGGCAAGGACGCCAAGACGTTGCTGCAGGAGTATCTCCAGGGTCACAAGATCGCACTGCCGCAATACGCGGTGGTGGCCACGCATGGCGCAGCGCATAATCAACAATTCGAGGTCGAGTGCACGATTCCGAAGCTGGAGATTCGTGTCTCCGGCAGCGGGGCGTCGCGGCGCGCGGCCGAGCAATCGGCGGCCAAGCTGGCCCTGGAAGAAGCGCATCGCCTGGTGCCGCAGCTCGTCAAGCGCAGCCGCGCCGAGCGCACCGGCAAGACGCGCAAGCAGGCCACGCCGCCCGATCCGCAGTTGTCTCTCAGGTTGAAGGAATGACCGACACCCCATTGCAGCCTCCGCAGCCGGAATCCGGCGCGCCGGAGGGTTTCCGCTGCGGCATGGTAGCCATCGTCGGGCGGCCGAATGTCGGCAAGTCCACGCTGATGAATGCCCTGGTTGGCCAGAAGGTCAGCATCACGTCGCGCAAGGCGCAGACCACGCGCCACCGCATCACCGGCATCCAGACCACCGATGATGCGCAGTTCGTCTTCGTCGATACGCCGGGCTTCCAGACGCGGCATGCCACCTCGCTCAACCGCTCGCTGAACCGCGCCGTCACGTCGACCCTGACGTCGGTCGATGCGGTGCTGTTCGTGGTCGAGGCCGGGCGCTACGGTCCGGACGACGCGAAGGTGCTGTCGCTGCTGCCGCGCGAGACGCCCGTGATCCTGATCGTCAATAAGGTCGACCGGCTCGACGCGTACACGCGCGCCGAGATGGTCGCCGTGTTCCTGCAGGACATGGCACAGGTGTTTCCGTTCAAGGAAATCGTGCCCATGTCGGCCAAGAACCGTGACGACATCCTGCGGCTGCTCGGCATCGTCCGTCCGTACCTGCCCGAGGGCGAGCCGATGTACGACCCGGAGGCCCTGACGGACCGCAGCGAGCGTTTCCTGGCCGCCGAGATCGTCCGCGAGAAGGTGTTCCGCTGGACGGGCGACGAGTTGCCGTATTCGAGTACCGTCGTGGTCGACAAGTTCGAGACCGAGGGTCGCCTGCGGCGCGTGTTCGTCACCATTCTGGTGGATCGCTATGCGCACAAGGCGATGATCATCGGTGCCAAGGGCGCCAAGCTCAAGCAGATCTCCACCGAAGCCCGCATGGACATGGAAAAGCTGTTCGACGGCAAGGTCTACCTGGAGGTCTGGGTCAAGGTCAAGAGCGGCTGGGCCGACAACGAGGCCGGTCTGCGCGCCTACGGCTACGAATAGTCTTCCCCACGCACGCGCCGATGGCGGGACGATCCGATCCGATTCCGGACGAGGCCGCGGAATGGCTGGCCGAGGAGGGCATTGCCGGCGCTGTGCCGCGCAAGAGCTTTTCCGCCGCGCGCGCCGAGCATCGCGTCGCGCAGCAGCCGGCGTTTGTGCTGCACAGCTACCCCTATCGCGAGACCAGCCTCATCATCGACGTCTTTACGCGCGATCACGGTCGCATTGCGCTGGTGGCCAAGGGCGCCAAGCGGCCGCATTCGGCCTTGCGCGCCGTGCTGAAGACGTTCCAGCCGCTATCGCTGTCGTGGAGCGGGCGCGGTGAGGTGAAGACCCTGACGCGCGCCGAGTGGGTCGGCGGCATGCTGCCGCTGGGCGGCGAGGGATTGCTGTCGGGCTTCTACCTGAACGAACTGCTGGTCAAGTTCGTCGCCCGAGAGGACGGGCACCCAGTGCTGTTCTCGCACTATGTGGAAACGCTCAACAAGCTCGCCCACGGCGAGCCCGTCGCCTTTACGCTGCGTGCCTTCGAGCGCGTGCTGCTGCGCGAGACCGGTTTTGCCGCCCAGCTCGACCGCTGCATTGATGGCGAGCCTGTGCAGCCCGACGGCGACTACGTCTATCATCCCGAGCGCGGCATCCGGCGCGCGCAGCCGAGCGATCCGTCCTCCTGGCCAGTGCTGCGCGGACAGACGCTGCTCGACATGGAGCGCGACGACTATTCCCGTTCCGTCACCGCCGCGCAGAGCCGCAGCCTGATGCGGTTCCTGCTGCATTATCATTTGCACGGTACGCCGCTTTCGACGCGCCAGATCCTGATCGACTTGCAGAAATTATGATCTTTCATGCCTCGCCGGGGGTCATCGACCTTGGGGTCAACATTGACCACGTCGCCACGCTGCGCAACGCGCGCGGCACGAACTATCCGGACCCGATCGCCGCGGCGCTGCTGGCCGAGGAGGCCGGTGCGGACCTCATCACGCTGCACCTGCGGGAGGACCGCCGCCACATCAAGGACGTCGACGTGCGCGCACTGCGGCCGCAACTGCGCACGCGGATGAACCTGGAGTGCGCCGTCACGCAGGAAATGCTCGACAGCGCGTGCGACATCGGCCCGCAGGACGTCTGCCTGGTGCCGGAGCGGCGGCAGGAAGTGACCACCGATGGCGGCCTGGACGTGGTGGGCGGTTTCGCCAAGGTGCAGGCGGCGTGCCGGCAACTGGCGGGCGCGGGCATCCGCGTGTCGTTGTTCATCGATCCGGACCCGGCGCAGATCGAGGCCGCCGCAGCGACCGGGGCGCCGGTCGTCGAGCTGCACACCGGCCGCTATGCCGAGGCCACCGACGCCGCCGAACTCAAGGCCGAGCTCGTGCGCATCGAGCGCGCGGTGGAGGAGGGCATCCGCTGGGGGCTGCGCGTCAATGCCGGGCACGGCCTGCACTACACCAACGTGCAGCCGATCGCCGCGATGGCGGGCATCCACGAACTCAACATCGGCCATGCCATCGTCGCGCATGCCGTGTTTGCCGGCTGGCAGAACGCGGTGCGCGAGATGAAGGCCATCATGGTGGCGGCACGCCTGTCGGCGACGACGCCGACGGCGGCGCATCCGGGCGTGCCGGCGTGAGCGAACGGTCTGTCGTCCCCTCGGTGTCCGGTGCCATTTATGGCATCGGTACCGACATCATCCAGATTGAGCGCGTCGAAGGCGTGATGCAGCGGACCCATGGCCGCTTTGCCGAGAAGGTGCTCGGCCCCGATGAGCTGCGCATCTATCACGCCCGCAAGGCACGCTCGGCGCGGCGCGGCCTGGCGTTCCTTGCCACGCGCTTTGCCGCCAAGGAGGCGGTCTCCAAGGCCATCGGCCTCGGCATGCATTGGCCGATGACGTGGCGTGCCGTCCAGACCCTCAACCTGCCTTCCGGCCAGCCGGTGGTGCGATACAGCGGCGAACTGGCCGACTGGATCGCGCAGCGCGGCCTCCATATCCAGATCAGCGTGACGGACGAGCGCGACTATGCAGTCGCCTTTGCCGTCGCCGAGTTGCAATCCAAGCCATCCGCATGAATTCCATCACCAACAAGCAGAAGCGCCCTGGCCCGATCGTCCTCGACGTGGCCGGGCTCGCACTCGGCCCTGACGATGTCCGCCGCATCGTGCATCCACTGACCGGCGGCGTGATCCTGTTTGCGCGCAACTTCGAGTCGCGCGCGCAATTGATGGCGCTGACCGCTGCGATCCGGGCTGTGCGCGATGACGTGCTGATCTGCATCGATCACGAGGGTGGTCGCGTGCAGCGTGCCAAGCAAGATGGCTTCACGCATCTGCCGGCGATGGCCGCGCTGGGCCAGCTGTGGGACCGCGACGTCCTGGCCGCCACGCGCGCGGCCACCGCGTGCGGGTATGTGCTGGCGGCAGAACTGCGCGCCTGCGACATCGACCTGAGCTTCACGCCGGTGCTGGATCTCGACTATGGCGCCAGCAGCGTGATCGGTGACCGCGCCTTCCACCGCGATCCGCGCGTGGTGACGATGCTTGCCAACCACCTGACGCTGGGCCTGCGCCTGGCCGGCATGGCCAACTGCGGCAAGCATTTCCCCGGCCACGGCTGGGTCCAGGCCGATTCGCACGTCGCCGTGCCGGTCGACGATCGGCCGCTGCAGGCGATCCTCGACGAAGATGCTCAGCCCTACGGGTGGATGGGGATCGGCCTGCAATCGGTGATGCCGGCGCATGTCATCTACTCGGCGGTCGATCCGAACCCGGCGGGTTTCTCTCGCTTTTGGCTGCAGGACATTCTGCGCACGCACTACAACTTCGACGGCGTGATCTTCAGCGACGACCTGAGCATGGAAGGCGCCAGCGTTGCGGGCTCGGTGGTCGACGGCGCGTGCGCGGCACTGGCGGCCGGTTGCGACATGGTGCTGATCTGCAATGCGCCGGACAAGGCCGACCGGCTGCTGAACGAACTGGACGTGAAGATCGGCAAGGCTTCGCAGCGACGCATCCGCCGGCTGTTCGGCGGCAAGGCGGCCAAGGACTGGTCGAAGCTGGCGCAGCAGTCGGCGTACCAGCAGGCGCTGCGGACGCTGCGCGAGGCGCGGCTGATCGCCTAGCGTGGAACAGGGTCGGGCGGAGGTCTTACCGCTCCGCCGGTTTTCTGCAGGCAACAAAAAAGGCAGCGTCAGGCTGCCTTTTTTGTTTGCAGGCGCCAGCTCAGTTGGCGCGGCTGCGGTACTCGTGCGTACGGGTGTCGATTTCGATCTTGTCGCCGGTGCTGCAGAACAGCGGGACCTGGATCTCGAAGCCGCCCTTGATCTTGGCCATCTTCAGCACCTTGCCCGACGAGGTGTCGCCCTTGACGGCCGGCTCGGTGTATTCGATTTCGCGGACCAGCGTGGTCGGCAGTTCGACCGAGATGGCCTTCTCGTTGTAGAAGGTCACTTCGGCGGCCATGCCGTCTTCCAGGTAGTGGATCGCGTCGCCCATGCTGTCGGCTTCCACTTCGTACTGGTTGTAGTCGGTATCCATGAACACGTACATCGGGTCGGCGAAGTAGGAGTAGGTGCACTCCTTCTTGTCGAGGATGATCTGGTCCACCTTGTCGTCGGCCTTGAACACCGATTCCGACGGCGCGCCGGTCAGCAGGTTCTTGTACTTCATCTTGACGACAGCGGCGTTGCGGCCGGAGCGGCTGTATTCGGTCTTGAGCACGACCATCGGGTCGTTGCCGATTATGAAAACGTTACCAGCGCGGAGTTCTTGCGCGATTTTCAAGGCCATTTCTAATTTCCTGAAAGTAAGAGGGTTCGATGCGTGCCGAGCAACGATGCGACGCGCGATACCCTCGGGTCGCGCGAACCAGGTGAAAGCCGGGGCCGCACTCAAATTAGCCGATTATTTTACCTGTTTTTCGCAGAACGCCACCAGATTCGCCGCGAGATCGCCCAGACGCAACAGCGTGTATTCCCACGTGGCGGCGCGGTCGAGCAGCGGCGCCAGGGCGGCGGCGAACGCGGGCCAGTCGAGTGAGGTTGGCTGCGCGTTCCAGGCGTGCCAGAAGGCGACGAGCGCTCCGGCCGCCGCCTGCGGCAGGGCGGGCGCATAGTGGGCCAGAAAGGCGTCCAGTTTGGCGAGATGGGCGTCGTCGCTTTGCGGGTAGATATGCCAGACGAAAGGGCGCAGCGCCCACTGGGCGCGCACGAAGGAATCCTCGCCGCGGACGAAGTTGACGTCGCAGGCCCACAGCAGTGCGTCGTAGTGCTCCTGCGGCAGGAAGGGCATCACGGCAACGCTCAGGTGCCCTCGCGTCCAGCGCGCGCCGGCGCGAGGGGCGGCCTCGCCGAGCAGTTCGGCGATCTGGGTCGCCGCGAGTCCTTCGGGGACCAGGCAGATCACTGGGCGGGCCGAGGCCGCCCATTGCGGGACCAGCGACGGCAGGGCGGGGTTGGCGTAGGCGAACAGGCTCACGCGCAGCGCGTCGGGCGCGCGCTGCATCAGGTCGTCCACGCCCAGCCGATGCCAGAGCGACCGGTGTGCCGCCGGGCTGGCCTCGAATGCCGCCCGCTGCGCGCCCAGCTGCGATTCGCGCAGCACGCCGCCCGTGCCCCGTGTCATGCCGGGGAAGAAGAAGTGCTTGACCAGCGGCAGGCGTAGATGCGGCGACTGCATCGCATGATGCGCGGCCACCCAGTCTTCCGCGCTCAGGTACTCGAGATTGATCCAGGCCGGCGCCGCGCCTTGGCGGGCAGCGTCGGCCATGCGTTGCAGCATGGGCTCGGGGATGTCGCAGGCGAAGGCTTCGACCACCACGTCATGCGGTGCGGCATGTGCATCGGCGGCCAGCAGCGCTGCGGTGCTAGCGTCGCTGCCCCAGTGGCGGATGTCCACGCCCGAGACGCGTTGCGCGGCGGCGGCCGCGTCGACCGCCGGGCACAGCCGCTCGAATGCGCGCAGGTCATCCACCCACAGCCGCACCGTATGGCCGTGCTCCTGCGCCAGCTGCCGGGCCAGGCGCCAGCACACGCCGATGTCGCCGTAGTTGTCGACGACCCGGCAGAAGAGGTCCCAGGACGAGAGGTTGCGCATGCGTGGGGCGGGAGAGGCAAACGGGGCGACATTGTAGTCCGCCGCTTGCTCTACACTTGATGCCTCTGACAGTGCGAACGCTATGCCGTCCGACCCCACGCCATCCGATTCCCCCGACGTCCCCGGTGCGCCGCCACCGGGCGCCCAGACGCCACCCGCACCCGCTGTCGACCCGAGCGAGGCAGCCTTCGATGCCAAGGCCCATATCGCCCGCCTGCCCAATCTGCCGGGCGTCTACCGCTACTTCGATGCGCAGGGCAGCGTGCTCTATGTCGGGAAGGCGCGCGATCTGAAGAAGCGTGTCTTGAGCTATTTCACCAAGACGCTGCTGTCGCCACGCATCGCGATGATGGTGGCGAAGATCGCGCACATCGAGACCACGGTGGTGCGCAGCGAGGCCGAGGCGCTGCTGCTGGAGAACAACCTGATCAAGGCGCTGGCGCCGCGCTACAACATCCTGTTCCGCGACGACAAGTCGTATCCGTACCTGAAGCTCACGCAGCATGCGTATCCGCGCATGGCGTACTACCGCGGCGCGACTGATCGCAAGCACCAGTACTTCGGCCCGTTCCCGAGCGCGCATGCGGTGCGCGAGAGCATGCAGATACTGCAGAAGGTGTTCCAGCTGCGCACGTGCGAGGACACGGTGTTCAACAACCGCACGCGGCCGTGCCTGCTGCACCAGATCCACCGCTGCACCGCCCCGTGCGTGCAGGCGATCAGCCAGGAGGACTACGCGCGCGACGTGGCCAACGCCGCCGGCTTCCTGCTGGGCCGGCAGGACGAGGTCATGCAGACCCTGCAGGACAAGATGCAGCGGCATGCCGTGGCGCTGGAGTTCGAGCAGGCCGCGGCGGTGCGCGACCAGATCGGGGCACTGTCGACGGTGCTCAAGCGGCAGTCGGTGGAAGAGGTCGGCCAGGCCAGCGACATTGACATCCTCGCCGTGGCGATCAAGGGCGGCCATGCCTGCGTGAACCTGGCGATGGTGCGCGGCGGCCGGCACCTTGGCGACAAGGCGTACTTCCCGACCCACGTGGAGGAGGGGGCCGCCATTGTCGGCGTGGACGTCGAGGCCGATGTGCCGGAAGGCGCCGAGACGCAGCCCGAGCCGGCACGCGATGCCGAGCGCATGGCCCGCGACATTCTCAAGGCCTTCGTTGCGCAGCATTATCTCGATCAGTTCGTGCCGCCGGTACTGGTGGTCAGCCACCCGATCCAGGCGGCCGGGCTGATCGAAGCGCTGGCCCTGCAGGCCGGGCGGCGCGTGTCGGTGGTGCGGCAGCCGCAGGGTGCGCGCCGTGCCTGGCTGGAGATGGCGGAGAAGGGCGCGGAGCTCTCGCTGGCGCGGCGGCTGTCGGAGCAGGGCAGCCAGCAGGCCCGCACGCGCGCGCTGGCCGAGACCATCGGCATCGATCTGGAAGACCTCGCCGCCCTGCGCGTCGAGTGCTTAGACATCAGCCACACCGCCGGCGAGGCGACGCAGGCATCGTGCGTGGTCTTCCACAGCCATGCCATGCAGAACGGCGAATACCGCCGCTACAACATCCAGGGCATCACCCCCGGCGACGACTACGCCGCCATGCGCCAAGTGCTGACGCGGCGCTACCAGAAGGTGGTCGAGCAGGCCGCCGAGGACGCGCCCGACATGCCCCACGTCGTGCTGATCGACGGCGGCAAAGGGCAGGTGGAAGTGGCGCGCCAGGTCTTCGAGGAACTGGGGCTGGACATTGGTCTGTTGGTCGGTGTGGCCAAGGGCGAGGGCCGCAAGGTTGGCCTGGAGACGCTGGTATTCGCCGACAGCAGGCCATCGCTGGAGCTGGGGCAGGGCAGCGCCGCGCTGATGCTGGTCGCGCAGATCCGCGACGAAGCGCACCGCTTCGCCATCACCGGCATGCGCGCCAAGCGGGCCAAGGCACGCAATACCTCGCGGCTGGAAGAGATCGAAGGCATCGGGGCCAAGCGGCGGCAGCGGTTGCTGGCGCGCTTCGGCGGCCTGCGCGGCGTGATGGCCGCCAGCGTGGAGGAACTGGCCACGGTCGAAGGCATCTCGCAGACGCTGGCCGAAGAAATCTACCGCCAATTGCACTGATCGGCGACAATGGCCCCTCGTGCCGCGCCGGGGCTGGAACCGCGCGGCGGTTGTCCTGTCGACTTGCCATGCCTTTCAACTTCCCGATCCTCCTGACCTGGCTGCGGGTCGCCATGATTCCGCTGGTGGTGGGCGTGTTCTACGTGCCGGATGCCTGGATGGCGCTGCCCGCCAAGAACCTGACCGCCGCGGTGTTCTTCATCGTTGCGAGCCTGACCGACTGGTTCGACGGATTCCTGGCGCGCCGCTGGAACCAGACCTCGGCGTTCGGTGCCTTCCTGGACCCGGTCGCCGATAAGCTGATGGTGGCCGCCGCGCTGCTGGTGCTGCTGGCGCTGGGCCGCGTGTCGGATGTCATCGCGCTCGTCATCATTGGCCGCGAGATCACCATCTCGGCGCTGCGCGAATGGATGGCGCAGATCGGCGCGTCACGGAGCGTTGCGGTCAATTTTCTCGGCAAGCTGAAGACGACGTTCCAGATGATCGCGATTCCGCTGCTGCTGTTCGAGGGCCGCCTGTTCGGCGCGGTCGATGCGCGTGTGTGGGGGACGTGGCTGATCTACGTGGCCGCGGTGCTGACACTGTGGTCGATGGCGTACTACATGAAGCTGGCCTGGCCGCAGATCCGGGAGCGCGCGAAATGAGCCCGCGAAAACTTTTGCGCAAGGTGCTTGACGCGGACGATTCTTTTTTGCCATAATTTCATTCCCGCGTTGCGGTGAACGTGACGCGAAAGACTGGTGATGCAAAGGTTGTACGGCAGCATCCCTGGTCAAAATGCGGGAATAGCTCAGTTGGTAGAGCGCAACCTTGCCAAGGTTGAGGTCGCGAGTTCGAGCCTCGTTTCCCGCTCCAGTTTGCAATGTGTGGCCGTGCCGATGTCGTGGTGCGGCGGCGCAACCGGTTATGCGGGAATAGCTCAGTTGGTAGAGCGCAACCTTGCCAAGGTTGAGGTCGCGAGTTCGAGCCTCGTTTCCCGCTCCAATCCCGAAGGGAAGCCACGCTTCCCTTTTTCTTTATCGGCATGGCGAGCACGCACTCCTTGCGAATCGCTACAATGCTGGTTCAGCCCCTGGCGGGGTGGCAGAGTGGTCATGCAGCGGCCTGCAAAGCCGTGTACGCCGGTTCGATTCCGACCCCCGCCTCCAAGATGCGCGAAAAAGCCCTGATGATTCAGGGCTTTTCATTTTCGCGGCCGGGTGCCGCGCTCGACCGCGCCGCCTGGGGCAATCTTCCTCATTTCCATCTTCCGCCACACTGAGTGCCCGGTCATCGTTGCCGATCGGCTGGATGCGCATGATGGGCCGGTCCGCTGGATGTTGCACGTGGCACCCGAGTGTTTCTGGCGTGTGCTCAAGCGCCGTATTCCGCTAACCCGACCCCGGAGGGGGCCTATACTCTGTGACGAATACGGATGGTGATGCCACCGGGAAAAATGATAAAACCACATGACAGACCCGCTGAGGACCCGTGTTGCGCCTGGGTTTTCACAATTGTTTGCAATGTGACAAGAGTGGCCTTTTAGGATGAATTGGGCTCGAGTCGACGTGCTCTGCATATGGCAGCGGGCCCAGAGCAGGGCCTCGCGCGGATGTCGGTGCCGCGCCGTGGGCGGCCGGCGCGCGGAGGCATCAATGCGCCAGCCCGGGGTCCGATGATGAAGACAAAGGGAGCTGGCCGGCGCCCCATGCAGCGGTGACGGCCTTGACGGCACGTCGCTGCCGGACTCGGATGACGGGGAAGGGCAACCCAGATGGCGATACATATTGCCTCGGTAGAAGACAACCAGGCACAGTCGGAGCTGATTAGAGAGATCCTGGTCTCGTCCGGCTACGAATGCGAATCTTTCACGAGCGGTGACGCCTTTGTGAAGGCGTTGCGGGACCGCACGTTCGATTTGCTGCTGCTCGACTGGCAACTGCCCGACATCAGTGGCATCCAGCTCGTGAGCTGGGTGCGCCAGACGGTGGGCCCGGCGCTGCCGGTGCTGTTCCTGACCAACCGCTCGCTCGAGGATGACGTCGTGCTCGGGCTGGCGGCCGGCGCGGATGACTACGTGGTCAAGCCGGTGCGACGTGCCGAGCTGGTCGCGCGGGTCGGTGCGCTGTTGCGCCGCGCGGCGCTACGTACCTGCGAATCGCTCGAACGCATGCGGGTGGGGCCCTATGCGGTGGATCCTCTGGGTCGTGTGCTGACGCTGCATGGCTCGCAGGTCGAGCTGTCGCCGCGCGAATTCGACCTGGCGCTCTACCTGTTCCGCAATGTGGGCAAGCTGGTGCCGCGCGAGCTGATCGAGCAGGCGGTCTGGGGCCGCAGCATCGGTCCGGACTCGCGCACGCTGGCCACGCATATCTCCAAGCTCCGGCTCAAGCTCGACCTCAACCAGAAGAATGGGGTCCGGCTGGTGTCGGTGTATTCCCACGGCTATCGTCTCGAAACCACCCAAGAAGATGGCGACGCACGCTGAGCCGCGGTCGCGCGGCTGGTTGGGTCTGGCCGCATCGATCGGCGTGGCACTGGTGTGCGGCGCGGCGTTGCAGTCAGCCATGGCACAGCCATCCGGTGCGGACGGCAACGATTTTCTCTACCGGGTGCAGCAGGGCGACACGCTGATCGCCGTGGCCGAGCGCTACATGGATGACGCTGAAGGCTGGCGCCTGCTGCAGCAGCGCAACCATATCGCCAACCCGTATCAGCTGCAGCCGGGTTCCATCGTGCGCATTCCGTTTGACCGGATTCCAGTCGTGCCGGCGGCCGCGCAGGTCGTGTTCGCGCGCGATGCCGTGAACGCCGACCGCAAGCCGTTGCAGGCGGGAATGACGCTGTCCGAGGACACCCTGATCGAAACCGGCGCGAAAGGCGCCATCACGCTGGCTTTTGGCGATGGCACGCGCGTGACGGTGCCGCCCGGCAGTCGCGTGACGCTGGCGCGCGTGCGCAGTTTCGCCCGTACGGGGGTGATCGACGTGCGGCTTCAGCTCAAGGAGGGCGAGGTGGAGTCCACCGTGTCGCCCAGGAAGACCGGCGTGGGCCGCTATGAGATCTCGACGCCGGCACTGGTGACGGGCGTGCGCGGTACGCGTTTCCGGGTGCGGGCGGCAGGCGGGGCATCGACGGAATCCGTCCTGGAGGGTAGGGTGGCGGTGCGCGCGGGCCGGCAGGCGCAGGCGGTCGGGGTCGGGTTTGGCGTGCATGCTGCGGGCGGCCGCCTGAAACGGGTCGCGTTGCCCGCCGCGCCCAAGCTCGATGCGGTACCGGAAGTGGTGCAGACGCCGTGCTTCAGGCCGACGTGGCAACCGGTCAAGGGCGCCGTGGCCTACCGTGCGGTGATTGCGCGCGATCCGGAGCAGACCGAGATCCTGTCCTACCAGCTGAGCCAGACGTCCGCGGCCACGCTGTGCGGCGACGAGGACGGCACGTACACGCTGGCGGTGCAGAGCGTCGATGCGCTCGGCCTGTCCGGCCCTTCGGCGGTGCGGCCGTTCGCGGTGCGCTTGCATCCCGATGCGCCATACATGATCCAGCCGGCAAACGACAAGCCGTACCGCAGCGGGGAGACGGTCTTCGCGTGGGCCAGCGTGGCCGAGGCGGCAACGTATGATCTCGAAGCCGCCGCCGCGCCCGACTTCGCACAGCCCGCGGTCCGGCAGCATGGCCCGGAGGTCCGGGTCACGCAGCCGCTGCGGCCGGGCACCTGGTGGTGGCGCGTGTGCTCGGTCGACAAGGACGGCAAGACCGGGCCGTGGAGCGATGCGGTGCATTTCCGCGTGCTCGACATTGCCGCCGATGCGGTGCCGCCGCCCTCGGCGGATGCCGGCGACGATGGCATGCTGCATGCGCACTGGCGCGCGCTGGATCCCGCGCTGGCCGCCGCCGGCGCGCGCACGCGTGTCCAGCTGGCCGCCGAGCCGACGTTCGCCAAGCCGGTGGCCGATCTCGTCAGCACCGGCAACGAGGCGATGATTCCGCTGCCGCCGGCGGGCCCGTACTACATTCGCACCGGCATCAATCTTGGCGATGCGGCATCGGTGGTGTTCGCGCGGCCGCAGCGCATCGACATCGGCAGCTTCGTCGTCGATGCGCAGGGTGTGCCCGTGCAGAGCGGTGGGTCGAGCCTCCTCCTTGATGACCGGTCCGGCAAAGCCCGCCCTCGATAGACCGGCAGCCTTCGCCGTGGCGCCGCGGCCGGGGTTGCGTGCGCTGCTGGAATGGGCGCTGCTGGTGGCGCTGGCCGTGCTGCTGACATTCGGTGCGGTAAGCTGGAGTGTGGTGGCGCGCCTGGATGCGGCGCTCTACGACACGGTGTTCTCGCTGCACGGCCATGCGCCGCGCGACGATATCGTCATTGTCGCCATCGATGACCAAAGTCTCGAGGCCGTCGGTCGCTGGCCCTGGCCGCGTGCGCGCCTGGCTGAACTGGTGGCGCGCGTGGGCGCGGCGCATCCGCGCGCGGTCGGCGTCGATATTCTGTTGATCGAGCCCGATCTGACCAACCCGGAAGGCGATCGCGCGCTGGCGGCGGCCTTCGCGCAGGCCGGTCGGGTCATCCTGCCGGCGCTACCCGAGCGCACCGGGCAGGGGCGGGTGTTCCACTATCCCTTCCTCGGGGTCGGCGCGGGCGTCGCGCACATCAATGCGGCACCCGACCCGGACAGCGTGGTGCGCGGTCTCTACCTGGCCGAAGGCCCGCGCGGACATCTGCTCGACCACCTCGCGCTGCAGCTGGCCCGGCAGGCCGGCTCGGCGCTGCCTGGCGAGGTGTCGCGCCGGGTGGAGATCGATGCCGACGGCTGGGCGCGCCGGGCCAACATCGGCGTGAACTTTGCCGGGCCGGCGGGGACGTTTCGGCACGTGCCCGCGCTGACCCTGTTGCAAGGCCAGGTGCCGCGCGATGTCTTCGCGGGCAAGCTGGTGCTGATTGGAGCGACGGCATCGGGCGTGTCCGATATTTTCGCCACGCCGACCTCGCGCACGATGAGCGGCGTGGAAGTGCTGGCCAATGCCACGCAAACCCTGCTCGACGGCAATGCCATCCTGCCCGCCTCGCGCGGTGTGTTCTGGCTGGTGACGCTGTTGCCGCTGGCCCTGACCGCGTGCGCGCTGCTCTGGCTGACGCCGCGCATGGCGCTGGCGGCGGCGCTGGGGAGTGCGGGGCTGCTGCTGGTGGGCGTGGTGGTCGCGCTGGCCGGCGGGAACCGCTGGCTGCCGCCGTTCGCGGCGCAGGTCGGGCCGCTGGTGCTGTATCCGCTGTGGAGCTGGCGGCAGCAGGAGGCGGCGCTGCGCTTTCTGCGCGACGAGCTGCATCGGCTGGCGCGCGAGCCGGGCTTGCTCGCCGACACCGCACCGCTGGCGCGGACCGGTCGGACGCTGGATGCCCATATGGACGCAGTGGCGTCGCTCACCGACAAGCTGCGCGGGCTGCGGCGCTTTCTCGCCGAGGCGCTGGAGAGCCTGCCCGACGCCACCGTCATCTGCACGCACGACGGCGACATCCTCCTGGCCAACGGGCGCAGCGCCGACCTGGTGACGCAGGCGCCGGTGCCCGGGCAGGACCGCGCCGCCGCCCTGCGCGATCTGCCGACCCTGCTGGCCCGCGCCTTCGAAGATCCGGCACCCGGCCAGCACTACTGGACACGCTGGCTGACCGCGCCCGACGCCGCGCAGGAACCCGTGGAACTGCGCACGCGCGACGGGCGCTCGATGCTGATGCATGCGGCCGCGTTGCGCGACGATGCCGGTCGGCCGATGGACATCATCTTCAGCTTTGCCGACATCTCCGCCGTGCGGCAAGCGGAGCGCCACCGCGAGGAGGCGCTCCGCTTCATCTCGCACGACATGCGCTCGCCGCAGAGCGCCATCCTGGCGCTGATCGAGCTGCAGCGCGATGCGGGCCGGGCGCTCGACCATGAGGCGCTGCTGGCGCGCATCCGGCAGTTGTCGTCGCGCACGCTGGAGCTGGCCGATTCCTTCATCGACCTGGCCCGCGTGGAATCGCAGGAACTCAAGCGGACCGAAGTGGACCTGGTCGGCCTCGTGCTCGATGCCGCCGATGAGGTCTGGGCGCTGGCGAACCATCACCAGATCGAGGTGCGCGTCGACGCCGACATCGAGGCGTCGGTGCGGGGCGAGCCGCGCATGCTGGTCCGCGCGCTGGTCAACCTGGTGAACAACGCCATCAAGTTCAGCCCGCGCGGCACGACCGTCACGGTGGCGGTACGCGAAGAGGCGGATGCCTTCGCCGTGAGTGTGGCGGACCAGGGTGTCGGCATGGCGGCCGAGGACCAGGCGCAGCTGTTCCGGCCGTTCCGCCGGCTGCACGAGGCGGTGGCCGATGCCCCATCGGGCAGCGGCCTGGGGCTGGTGTTCGTCAAGACGGTGGTGGAGCGGCATGGCGGCCGCATCGCGGTGCAGAGCGCGCTCGGGCACGGGGCGACCTTCACGCTGTGGCTGCCGCGCGCATCGCATCCCGGGCAGCCCTGAAGGGGCGGTGGGCCTGGTGTGCCGAGGCCGGGCACAAATCGTTTTCAATCATTTGCATTCCCGCCCACGTTGCGCGCCTACATTTGAATGGCCGACCGGCGCAACGTACCCGGGCAATCCTGCCGGCCGAGAGGCGGCGGCACCTGGGCGAAATCCGGTCGCACAGGCAGATGGGCACACGAACGACCGGCCACCCAGAACGCCACGTATGTTGAGCAAGACCGCAACCGATGTATTGAGCGAGGGCGAATACGACAGCATGCGGATGCGCCTGCACCATGCCCTGCGCGGCGACGGGAACCCGCCGGGGGATGCGCGGGCCTTGCGGGCCGGTTGGCGCTTTTTGGCGTCGTGCGACACGGGATGGCCCGCGGGCGCGACGGCAAGCCCAGACGCACAACGGAATCCCCAGCCATGAAAATCGGCTTGATCGACGCACATCTCGGACGCATGCAGGCGATCCACACGGCGCTGCGTCCGACGCGGTTCGAATGCGTGCCGCTGTTCCTGTCGCGCCAGGTCTTCGAGGCCATCGACGTGAATGGCATCAGCCTCCTGATGGTGGGTTCGCATGCGCACGACGTGCCCGGTCTGTCGCTGGTGCGCAGCGTGCGCGAGCGCGTTGGCCCAGGCATGGCCATCGTCTACCTGGCCGATGACCGGGCCGATACCGAGACCACCGATGCGCTCAACCATGGCGCCGACCTGTGCTTCCACGGCGAGGTCCGTCCGCCAGAGCTGGTTGCCCGCCTCGATGCGTTGATCCGCCGCTTCGCCGTCAGCCGCGCCGTGCGCGCTTCTGTGATCAAGCTGTGCCATTACACCGTGGACCGGCAGAACCGCTCGATCCACCTGCGCGAGGCACCGCTGTCGGTGCATGCCCGCGAGTTCGAGCTCGCGCTCCTGCCGTTCGCCAATGTCGGCCGCATCCCCTGACGCGCACGGATATCGAATTGGCCTTGTGGGGACGCGAATTGAGTCCATACTCAAGAACATTGGATACGCATGTTTCGCGTCTGCGCAAGAAGCTGTCGCTGAAGCCGGAGAACGGCCTGCGCCTGCGCGCGATCTACGGGCACGGCTTCTGCCTGGAGCGCGTACTGGATACGGCGCCTGCCGAGCTGTCGCAGGTGTGCTGACGATTTCTCCACCCTGTGTCATCTGCCACTATGCACATCCTCATCACCATCTTCATCGGCTTCCTGGCCGGCCTGGTCGCGCGCTGGATCACGCCGGGCAGCGGCCCCAGCGGCTTTATCCTGACCACGGTGCTAGGCATTGCGGTGCCCTGGCGGCGACCTTTCTCGGGCAACTGCTGCATCTGTATCAGCCCGGACAGTCGGCCGGGTTCATTGGCGCCGTGATCGGGGCGGTCATCCTGCTGGCGGTCTATCACCTGATCGCGCGCAACCGCTGATGCCGCCGGCGTTGCGCCGGATCGTTCAAGTCATGGAAGGCCCCGCGTGTCGGGGCTTTTTTCTTGCCGTGGTTTGCCGGCGCCGGGCGGCGATGGCGGGTGCCCAAAAAGAAAAATGCCCTGATACCAGAGACAGCACGGTATCAGGGCAAATACGGCCACGGCTCTCTCTTCCCTGGCCGGGAGCGCACCCACGAGGGGTCGGTGCACAGTCAGGTTACGTGGACGGTGCCGGGAGAATGCAAACCTTTATCAACGCTTCGCCAACTGGTCGGTGTTGCGGGCGGCCGGTAGCGGTGGCTGGTACTGGCCGGGTCGAGGCCGAAGGTGCCGTGAAGATGCTTTGCGCATCAAGTCATGTGATGTCGTATAACTTGATGCGCTTGTTGTCTGTCATGACGGCGGAAAGCTTCAGGTCGATTCCGGCGGGGCGGTTTCCGGGGCGGGGTGTCCGGCTTGGCCGTGCGCGCGGCGCAGCCGTTCGCGGCTGTTGGACAGGTGCATGCGCATGGCTGCCCGGGCGGCTTCCGGATCCTTGCGCGAGATGGCTTCGTAGATGCTGCGGTGTTCGCGGCTGACGGTCGCGCGTGATTCCGGTGTATTCAGGTAGCCGACTTGCGTCGGAGCGATCCGGCTGCGGTGGATCAGTGTCTTGCCGAGCTGGCCGAGCACGGCGACGAAGTGCTGGTTGCGGGTGGCGTGCGCGATCGCGAGGTGGAAGCGCAGGTCGGAGGCGGCGCTGTCGTTGCCGTTGGCCTGGTCTTGCTCGAACGTGTCCAGCGCGCTGCGCAGACCGGTGAGGTCTTCCGGCGTGGCGCGCTGTGCGGCCAGGCCGGCGCACTCGGTCTCCAGGGCGACGCGCAGCTCCAGCATCGCCAGGATGTCCTGGAGCGTGGAGGCGGCGCCCAGCTGGAGCGCCGCCTCGGCCCGCGGCTCCAGCACGAAGCTGCCGATGCCGTGGCGGGTTTCGATCAGGGCCTTGGCCTGCAGCCGCGAGATGGCTTCGCGCACCACCGTGCGGCTCACGCCCAGCGTGCCCATCAGCTCGGACTCGGTGGGCAGTTTGTCGCCCGGGCGCAGCGACCCCGAGGCGATGCGCTGGCCGATGTGGTCGACCACGGTCTCTGCAAGGCTTTGGGTGCGGCGCGCGAGCGTGGCGGGGGAGCCGGGGGCGGACATGCTGTCTTCGGTGGTGTGTTCGGGGTTTACCAGGGGTGTACCGGCAAGGACGTGTCCATTATAGTCCGATCGTATGTTATGCGACGACTGATGACATACGTGACGACCATGAATCACAACCCAGTGGAATACGCCGTCCGCACGCCTCGCATCACGCGCCTCCAGGTCATTCCGGTGGCGGGGCGCGACAGCATGCTGCTCAACCTGAGCGGCGCGCATGCGCCATTCTTCACGCGCAATATCGCCATCCTGGAAGACTCCGACGGCCATCTCGGCGTGGGCGAAGTCCCGGGCGGCGAGGCGATCCGCAAGACCATCGAGGATGCGGCGTCGCTGGTGGTCGGCCAGCCGATCGGCGCCTACAACAACGTGCTGAACACCGTGCGCCGGCGCTTTGCCGATCGCGATGCGTCCGGGCGCGGCGTGCAGACGTTCGACCTGCGCACCACCGTGCACGCGGTGACCGCGCTGGAGAGCGCGCTGCTCGACCTGCTCGGCCAGCACCTCGGCGTGCCGGTGGCGGCGTTGCTGGGACACGGCCAGCAGCGCGCCACGGTGCCGGTGCTCGGCTACCTGTTCTTCATCGGCGACCGCACCCGCACCGATCTGGACTATGCCAACGGCAGCGGCGCGACGGACGACTGGACGCGCCTGCGCCACCAGGAAGCACTGACGCCGGAAGCGGTGGTGCAACTGGCCCGGGCGGCCCACGCGCGTTACGGCTTCAAGGATTTCAAGCTCAAGGGCGGTGTGCTCAGCGGCGACGACGAGATGACGGTGACGACCGCGCTGGCCGAGGCGATCCGCCTGTGCCGCGACAAGCATGATGTGCTGGCCTACGCCGAAGACCCGTGCGGCGCGGAGAACGGCTATTCCGGGCGCGAGGTGATGGCTGAATTCCGCCGCGCCACCGGGCTGCCCACCGCGACCAACATGATCGCCACCGACTGGCGCCAGATGTGCCACGCGGTCCAACTGCACGCCGTGGACATCCCGCTGGCCGACCCGCATTTCTGGACCCTGCAGGGTTCGGTGCGCGTGGCGCTGATGTGCGCCGAATGGGGCCTGACCTGGGGCTCGCATTCCAACAACCACTTCGACATTTCGCTGGCGATGTTCACGCACGTGGCCGCTGCGGCGCCGGGCAGCATCACGGCCATCGACACGCACTGGATCTGGCAGGACGGCCAGCGCCTGACGCGCGAACCGTTCCGCATCGCCGGCGGCGAGATCTCCGTGCCGACCGCGCCGGGGCTGGGTGTCACGCTCGATATGGCGGAGGTGGAGAAGGCCTACGCGCTGTACAAGCAGCACGGGCTGGGCGCGCGTGACGATGCCGCCGCGATGCGCTACCTGGTGCCGGGCTGGCAGTTCGACAACAAGCGGCCGTGCTTGGTGCGCTGATGCGCCGCCAGGCCACCGGGGGCGGCGTCGTGCCGCCCCGCTGTTTCAAACCATAAAAAAGACATCCGGAGACAAGGCGTGAAGACCATCAAGGGCTTTCATCCGTATTTCGCGCGCACACCCGGCATGCACGTACGGTTCGAAGCCGGCACGGTGTGGCCGATGGATGCGGACGAGGTGGCCACGGGGCGGCAGCCCGTCAGTGAGCGCGAAGCGTTTTGCGATGCGCGCCTGCTGCCGGAGGAAAGCTTCAGCGTTTACTACAGTGGCTGGCGGCAGCTGGCCGAAGTGCGGCATGCAAGCGGGGCGGTGCTGACGCTGCGCGCGGACGATCCGCTCGATCATTTCATCCTGCACGCGCCGGGCGGCGCGGGCTACTTCTGCCTCGAACCGGTTTCGCATGTGGCCGATGCGATCAACTTGTTCGCCCAGGGCTGGGAAGGCACGGGATTGCGTGCGCTGGCGCCGGGGGAGGCACTGCATCTGCGCATGCGGTTGCTGCTGGCGGCGGCGTAGCGTGCTCGCGAGCACGGGCGGCGGCGTTCCCTGGCGCTGCCCGCAGCGTGCCGATGCCCCGCACTCGGGGCTCACAGGCCACGCAGGCGGCAACCGAGTAGCGCGCGGATATGGCGGCCTGACCTATCCCCTTGCGCCGCTGGTCGCTGGAATGAAGTGCATCAAAGTTGTTGGGCTGTCCTTACCGCAACCGCCGAACCAATCGCGTTATTGATCCGGCATCAATAAACTTGAATCAAGCGGCATAGGGAATTGGCTCGTGCTCGAAGTATTTGCGGATGCGTTCGGGCTGCCGTTGCACGCTGCGCAGATGGCCGGAAGTGGCCTTGACCAACTGCAGCCTCGTACGCGGCGGAGCCAGCTTTGTGACGGCCTGCGTCAGGTCGGCGTTGGCCATCTCGTCCGGGTTGAGTTCGGGGCTGTAGCTGGGCAGGTAGAAGACTTCGATGTGCTCCTGGTTCGCCTCCAGCCATGCCTTGACAGGCTTTGGCGTGATGTACCTTCAGGTTGTCCAGCACGAGGAATATCTTCTGCCTGGCACCGCGGATCAGGCGCCGCAGGAAGTCGATGAGGATGTCTGCATTGAGCGCGCCGTCGAAGATCTTCCAGCGCATCTCGCCCTTGTTGGTGACGGTGGAGATCACCGACAGGCCATGGCGCTTGTTGGGCTCGCGCACGACCGGCGTCTGCCCCGTGGGCGCGTAGCTCGGAAAGTTCAAGTTCTATAGTGCCGGATCAATATTGAGGCCGGCGGGGCGACGCTCAGACACCCACCGCATAGAACGCATCGGCGTAGATGTGTTCGGCCAGCACGCCGCGCTGTCGCAGCAGGAGGCGGGCCGCATCCACCATGACCGGTGCTCCGGCCAGGTAGGCCCGTCACCCTTGCAGCGCCGGCCAGTCGCTCGCGACGGCTTCGGTCACGACGCCCGAGCGCAAGCGCGCATCCGCGTTGGAGGTGGCGACGACGACATGCGTGTGCAGATTCGGCAGGCGTTCGCGCAGGGCGTCCAGCCAGTGCGTTCCGTATTCGACCAGCGTCGTCTGGCACGCCAGCACGATCTGGCCCGGCGTGGAGGGCCCGTTGATCTCGGTGCCGCCGGTGGCCGACGTTGCCCGAGAGCACGCGGCAGCGGCACGCTCCGCAACGTCCCGACATGCAACTGTATGAGATGGGGACCTGACGCGTGCGCAGCACTTCAAGCAGGTTATCGCCGGTGCGCGCGCTGACGATGGGCGTTGTTGCATAAATCGACTTTGAAGTCGAAGCCATCCCTGTGAGGCGTAATTCAGTCGACGCGGACGGACTGCGGGCGGGCAAGCGCAGCCATGCGGTTGAGCACGCC
>CAKKOY010000006.1 GCA_919592095.1 Ralstonia syzygii subsp. syzygii
CCTGCGGCGCTCTACCAAGCCTTGCCACCAGCAGAGGCACGCCGCATCCTGCAGCGAATCGAATTCCACTACACCCCCAAGCACGCCAGTTGGCTCAACATGGTCGAGATCCAAATCGGCGTGCTGCGGAGCCAGTGTCTGGATCGCCGCATCGACTGTCGCGACCGGCTGATCTCCTAGGTCGCGGCTTGGGAGCAACTGCGAAACGCCAGCGGCGCTCGCATCAACTGGATGTTCTCTACTGAAACGGCCCGCAAAAAATTGGCCAAAGCCTACCCTGTAACCACCTCTGACAAACCGTCATAACCCCTGTGCAGAGGTACTAGAATTTTTGCATTCCCCGAAGAAAACGCTGCAGCGCGCCCGATGCCCTGCTCAGCAGGCACGCCGGCGCGGCAAAGCGAGACCGCCATGTCCGAGCAGCCGATGCCGCCCCAGGAAGTCTACGAAGGCTTCGAGATCCATGTCCTGCCGAGCCCGTCGCCGCTCGACAAGACGCGCTACACGTACATCGGCTACGTGTGCCATCCCGGCGCCGATCCGGCCCTGCCGGGCCATACGGTGCCCTTCCACGCCGACGGCGACGAACGCTTCCGCAACCCCGAGGAAGCCATCGAAGAGGCGTTGCGCATCGGGCGCAGCATCGTCGATGGCACGCATCCGGATCTGTCGGTGCTGTCGCTGGTGACGCACGGGTACTGACGCCGCCGCCGCGCGCCACAGAGTCCGACCGTCACTTCTCGCGCGGCAGCCTGCCCAGCAGATAGAACTCGTCGTTAGGTCGCATAGAGATCACATTGGCGACCCGGTTCGACAGGCCGAAGAATGCCGTGATGCCCGCGATGTCCCAGATGTCCTCATCGGTGAAGCCGTGCACATGCAGCGCATCGTAGTCGGCCTCGTTGACGGTGTGCGAGGCGGTGCAGACCTTCATCGCGAAATCCAGCATGGCACGCTGGCGCGGCGTGATGTCGGCCTTGCGGTAATTGACCGCCACCTGGTCGGCGATGAGCGGCTGCTTTTCGTAGAGGCGCAGGATGGCGCCGTGCGCGACCACGCAGTACAGGCACTGGTTGGTCGCGGAGGTGGCCACCACGATCATCTCGCGCTCGCCCTTGGTCAGGTTGCTGGCTTCGCGCAGCATCAGCGCGTCATGGTAGGCAAAGAAGGCGCGGCACTCGTCGGGCCGATGGGCCAGCGCGAGGAAGACGTTGGGCACGAAGCAGGTCTTCTCCTGCACGGCCAGGATGCGCTCGCGGATGTCCTCGGGGATGTCCGCGAGCCCGGGGACGGGAAAGCGGCTGATGGGAGGATGGCTGGGCGGCGTGGTGGCTGTCATGGCGTGTCTCCTGAGGTGTCGTTCGAGACCCCCGGACGCGCCGCCCGGCGGTCTTACTGTGTCGCGAACTGGATGCGATGCAACCCAGCATACAACCCGTCGCGGTCGAGCAGTTCGCGGTGCGTGCCGGCTTCGACGATCTTGCCGTGTTCGAGCACGACGATGCGGTCGGCGTTCTCGATGGTCGACAGGCGGTGCGCGATCACCAGCGTCGTGCGGCCCTGCATCAGGGCTTCCAGCGCGGCCTGCACCTGGCGTTCGGACTCGGAGTCGAGCGCGGAGGTGGCTTCGTCCAGGATCAGGATCGGCGCGTCCTTGTAGATGGCGCGGGCGATCGCCAGGCGCTGGCGCTGGCCGCCGGACAGCTTGGAGCCGTTGTCGCCGATGTTGGTGTCGACACCTTCGGGCAGGTTGTCGACCACGTCGGTCAGGTAGGCGCCCTCCAGCGCACGGCGCACGCGTGCCATGTCGATCTCGGAGGCGTCACGCGCGCCATACGCCACGTTGGTGGCGATGGTGTCGTTGAACAGCACCACGTCCTGGCTCACGAAGGCGATCTGGCGGCGCAGATCGTGCAGCGACAGGTCGGCCAGCGCATCGCCGTCGAGCACGATGCGGCCCGAGGTCGGCTCAAAGAAGCGCGGCAGCAGGTTGACCAGTGTGGTCTTGCCGCTGCCCGACGGGCCCACCAGCGCGACGATCTCGCCCGCCTTGACGTGCAGGTCGATGCTGTCGAGGGCTGCCCGGCCGTCCTGGCCATAGCGGAAGGTGACGTGCTCGAAGCGCAGGTCGCCGCGCGCACGCTCGATGTGCTTGCCGCCTTCCTGCGGCTCGATCGGCGTGTCGATCAGGCCGAAAATGAACTCGGCGGCGGTCAGGCCGCGCTGCAGCGGCTGGTTGACGTCGGTCAGGTGCTTGAGCGGCGAGATCAGCAGCAGCATCGCCATCACGAAGCCGGTGAAGCCGCCGACGGTGGTCTGGTTGGCCTGCGCCTGCATCATCGCAATCGCCAGGATGACTGACAACGCCAGCGCCGCCAGGAACTGCGTCACCGGCTGGTTCAGGCCGCCAGCCACGGCCATGCGCATGGCGTAGCCGCTCAGGCGGTTGGTCATGGCGTTGAAGCGGCGGGATTCATACGCCTCGCCGCCGTGCAGCTTGACGACCTTGTAGCCGCCGGCCGCCTCCTCCACCACGTAGGCAGCTTCGTTGGTCAGGTTCTGGTGTTCGCGGTTGAGCGAACGCAGGCGGCGGTTGATGCGCGACATCAGGAAACCGATGATCGGCAGGATCACGGCCACCACCAGCGTCAGACGCCAGTTGGTATAGAACAGGAAGATCAGCAGCGCCAGCACCGTCATCGAATCGCGCACCAGCGTGATGAACACACCGGTCAGCACCTGCAGCACCTGGTTGACCTCGAAGATGACGGCGTTGATGAGGGACGCCGCCGTATTGCGCTGGAAGAACGACGCCGGCGCCTGCAGCAGACGCTCGAACATCTTCATGCGCAGGTTCAGCAGCACCTTGTTCGACACCAGGCTCAGGAAGTAAGTGGCCCCGAACTGCGCGACGCCGCGCACCACCGCGATGCCGACCAGCATGGCCGGCACCCGCCACAGCTTGCCGGCGTATTCACCGCCGAAGCCCTGGTCCAGCAGGTCCTTCACCACCTTGGGGATGATCCCCTCGGTGGCTGCCACCACGCCCATGGCGACCATGGCGAGGATGAAGCTGGCGAGCTCGGGACGCAGATAGGTCCACAAGCGCTTGAAGTTGCCCGGCTGGCTGGCCGCGGGCTGCTGGGAAGACGAGGAAGAAGTCACTGCCATGAAGATCGAAGAAGAATCGGACCGGCCGCCATCGGCGCCGGCAACGCATTAGAGCACAGGGACGCCGGGCCGCAGCCGGCGCGTGAGGTCGTTGCGGCGCAGGTTCCACCGCAGGGCGGAGGTGAGCTCCGGCTCCGGCAAGCGCCAATCCGCGCCGGCCGGCGTGCCGCGCCGCAAGAAATACTTGTCGAAGGTCGACTGCGACAGCCCCCACTTGTTGAGGAACTGGCGACGGCCGTCGTTCTTCTTGACCTTGCCGGTCGACTTGCACTGGAAGTGGTAGACCAGCGAGTCGCCCGCGCCCAGGAAGATGCGGCAGCCGGCGTGCCACAGCTTCATGGAAAAGTCGTTGTCGCTGCTCATGCCGGGCGTCAGCTCGCTGCTGTAGCCGCCCAGCTTGAACCACCAGCGCCGGTGCACCAGGGTGGGCGGCCAGGTCGCGCCGAACCAGTCGCCGCGCACCAGGCGCGGGACATCCGCCAGCAGGCGGGCCTCGTCGAACGTGTCGGCATCGCGGCCGTAGTTGCCCACCACCACGCACGGGTTCCCCGTATCGACCGGCTCGATCATCGTGCCCGACAGCATGAACAGATCGGTGTCGAGCGTGTCCAGGCGGCGCAGCAGCGCGGTGTCCCAGCCCGGGCAGCAGACCATGTCGTCGTTCAGGTACACGATGTAGTCGTGCCGGGCCAGCATGGCCGATTCGTTGACGGCCAGGCAAATGCCGACGTTCTCGGGAGAATGCGTGTGCTCGAGCCCCTGCTCGCGCACCCACGCCAGCGTGCCGTCGGAACCGTCGTTGACGTGGACGATGATCTGGTGGTCATGCGCCGAATGCGCGCGGATGCTCTGCACGCACAGCTTGAGCAGCGCAAGGTTGTTCCAGGTCGGCAATAAGATGGAAAACATAGACGGAAAGGTAAGCCGCCGGACGATGGGCCCGCCTGATGCCGGCGGGGTACCGGTATACTCCGGCCCTGGCTGTCCGCGCGGCCGCCGCGCCGCATCGGCGTACGCGGGCGAGCGTGACTGCAACGAACAAGATGAAACCGTCGCGTATTGTACAACCGGCCACGCCGGCCTCCGGAGACGCCGCGCAGCGCCGTATCCGCCACTCCGCCCGCCCCCTCCTTCCACGGCTTTTCTGACCATGCCCGGCAAGCTGACCGCCACCATCCTGACGCGCAACGAAGCGCACAACATCGGCGACTGCATCGACTCGCTCGCGCAACTGGCGGACGAGGTGATCGTGCTGGATTCGGGCAGCGCCGACGCCACCCGCGACATCGCCCGGGCACGCGGCGCGAAGGTCATCGAGGACAACGGCCCCTGGCCCGGCTTCGGCGCCCAGAAGAACCGGGCCCTCGATGCGGCGGCCGGCGAATGGGTGCTGTCGATCGACGCGGATGAACGCGTGCCGCCGAAGCTGGCCCAGGAGATCCGCGCAGCCATGGCCCGGGCCGATGCGGATGCCTACGCGATCCCCCGGCTGTCGCAGTTCTGCGGCGCCTGGGTGCACCACAGCGGCTGGCGCCCCGACTACGTGATCCGGCTGTTCCGGCGCGGCAAGGCCCGCTTCTCGGAGAGCCTGGTCCACGAAAGCCTGCGGGTGACGGGCAGCGTCGCCCGGCTGCACACCTCGCTGCGGCACTACAGCTACACCTCGATGGACCAGGTGCATCGCAAGAGCGCGCAGTACGCGGAGGCCGGTGCGCAGGATCTCGCCCAGCGCGGCAAGCGCATCGGCACGCTATCGCCGGCGCTGCACGGCGCGTGGGCGTTCGTGCGCACGCTGGTGCTGCGGCGGGGTTTCCTGGATGGCGGCACCGGCCTGGCCATCGCCAGGATGAACGCCGCGGTGAGCTACCGCAAATACCGGCGGGCACGTGAACTGGCCAACGGCGCGAACCGCAAGCCGTGACGCACCCGCTGCAAGGGCAGCCGGAAAGAGGCTAAGGCCTCAGCGCCTGGATGCCTCGTCGGACGACTTCACCACGAGCTGCGCCGGCAGATCCGGCTCCCAGCCGCGCAGGTCGCCCGTGGGGTACTGCCGCAGCGCATAGAGCGCCCGCTTGATGCGGCCGACGAGGCCGGGGTACGGCACCGTCGCCAGTGCCTGGGCCCCGACACGCGCCGTGGCCCGTACGTAGCCATGCGTGAACTCGTGCTGGGAAATGCCCCACTTCAGCAGGAACGCCCGGCCGCCCCGATTGCGCCGCACCCGGCGCGTGGTCGAGCAGCCGAAGTGGTAGATCGTGCTGGCCCCGACCACACGGAAGATCCGGCAGCCCACCAGCCAGAGCTTCATCAGGAAATCGTCGTCGCTGCTCATGCCGGGGCCGAACTCGATGCTGTAGCCGCCGACCAGGTGCCACAGCCGGCGATTCAGCAGCATCGGCTGCAGGGCAACGCCGTCGCGGTCCGGCGACGGCGGCTGGGCGGCCACGAACGACAGCAGGCCCGACTCGTTGAAATTGTCCGGCCCGGTGCCGAAATCCGCGACGCTGACCTGCACATTGCCGGTATCGACCGGTTCGATCAGCCGCGCGGCCAGATACGAGAACGGGTCACCGATCTGCCGCAGGGCCGACTCGAACGCCAGGTCCCAGCCCGGCGTGCAGTACATGTCATCGTTCATGAACAGGATCCAGTCGCGCGTGGCCAGGCGCGCCGCGTCGTTGAGCGCGAGGCAGACGCCGACATTGCCCTTGCTCCACGTGTGGCGCAGCCCCTGGGCGCGGACCCATTCGAGCGTGCCGTCCGTGCCTTCGTTGACGTGCACGATGATCTCGTGCTCGAACGCGGAATGCCGACGGATGCTCTCGATGCACAACTGCAGATACGGCAGGTTGTTCCAGGACGGAATCAGGATACTGAACATCGCGCTCAACGCTCACTAGGGGAAGAGGTGCCTGCCTCGGACGCAGGGCCGGTGTGCGAGGCGATGCCCGCCAGGCTGGCGATGACGGCCGCGTAGAACGACGCCGTCATCTTCAGGGTGAATATCTCGACCGTCAGGCCGAACACGAAAAACACCAGCGCGAAGACCGCGCCCATCAGCGCGGCCCGGCGCATCGGCGCGGCGGGCACCTTCAGGCAACGCCAGCACAGCAGGCCCGGCACCAGATGGATCGCGATGATCGACAGGCCGCCCACGAGGCCGAAGTTGGCCGTATAGGCGAGCAACTGGTTATGCGCCTCGCCACGGCCCAGCTGCGCGGCGGTGGCGGTCATCCGGCCAGCATCGACCAGCGCCTGCAGGCTGTCGGCAAAGCCGCCCGGCCCCAGGCCGAAGATCGGGTGCTGCGGGATCAGCATCAGCGCCGCCTGGTAGATCTGCAGCCGAATCCCGATGGAGGTGTCCTTCTGCCCCTGCGCATACTGGGCCAGGTCCACCCACACCATGTGGATCCGCTCGCGGATCGTGCCGGACGCGATGTACAGCACGGCCACCCCGAGCACGGCCACGGCGGGCACCAGCACCCGCCACCGCGCCGGCTTGTCGCGGCCGCGCACGATCCCCACCAGCATCAGGATGAACGGCAGGGCCACCCACCCGCCCCGGGACCCGGTCAGCAGCGAAGCGACCAGGCCCGCCAGCAGGCCACCGAGCTTCAGCAGCCGCACGGCGAGCGGATCCTTGCGCCACCAGTTGAGCGACAGCGCGGACAGCACGCCCAGGATCAGCGCGATGTCGCCGAAGTGGATCGGGTTCAGGAAGGCACTGCCCATGCGGCCCTCGCCCCAGTCGCGCGCCGCCCACAGGCAGACGCCCAGCGCCGCCAGCGCCGCCACGGCGAACGACCCGTCGGCCCAGCGCAACGCACGCAGCGGCGCCCGGCGCAGCAGGAAAAACAGCGGAACCGCCGCAAGGAAGCGCGCGGGCCCATCGAAGGCATTCCAGCGCAACTGCCCATGCCACGCCTCGCTCAGGAGCACGGCGGCCAGCGGCGCGCACAGGGCCCAGCCCATCAGCCGGACCAGCCCGTCAGCCCCGTACGGCGCGGCCGGCCCGGTCAATGCGCGGCGGGCGGCAACCCCCGCGCCGAGCGAGAGGATGCCGGCGGCAATCAGCAGCGCGCTGGCGCCGCCCTGCTTGACCACCGTCAGCACGGGGTAGATCAGCAGGAACACCGCCAGCGGCGCGTACCACCGGTCGGCAGGGCCGGAATGCTTATCGGACCAGTTCATCATCGTTGTATGCGGCTCCCCCGCGCGCCGCCCTTGCGTTCCACCCGGTGCCGGCGGCGCGATCAGGCTGGCGAGTATACGTTGCCGGTTTGGCGGACCGGCGAGGCTCAGCCGTAGATCATGTAGACGTTCTCATTCGACAGCGCCGAGCGGAAGCTGGCCAGCACCTCGTCCGATGGCGTCACCTGCCATTGCTCGCCGAGCACGGCTTCGCAGCGTGCGCCGTTGGCGGCATAGCTGATGTGCACGCGCACGCTGGGCGCCTGGGCCGCCAGGTGCGGCGTCAGCAGCTCGCGCAGCCGCGCGGCGGACGCGTTGTCGCGGAACACCAGCCCGAGCGCGTCGGCATAGCGCGAGCGCGCCTGGGTCAGGTCCATCACCGCCTCGGCCGTCATCCGCACCCCGCCGGTGAAGGTGTCATGCCGCGCATTGCCCTGCACGATCAGCACTTCGTCTTCCTTGAACAGCGCGCGGTTGGCATCGAACAGCTCGTTGAAGACCGTCACCTCGGTGGCCTCGCTCTGCGAGCCATCATCGAGCATGGCGACGATCATCTTGCCGCGCTGGGTCATCTGCGTGCGCAGGCCGACGATCACGCCGGCCACGGTCTTGTTGCGCGCATCACGGCTACCGTAGCCGCCGCCATTGCCATTGCCATTGCCATTGCCGTTGACCTCGCGGGCGAGGTCGGCGAGCGTCGTCCGGGCAAAGCGGCGGACCTCGTCGCGGCATTCGTCGAAGAGGTGGCCCGACAGGTAGAAGCCCAGCGCCTGCTTCTCTTCCTGCAGCTTGCGCTTGGTGGTCCAGGGTGCCTCGTCGAGCAGCTCGGGGCGGTGCTCCTCGGCATCGTCGCCGCTCATAAGGTCGAACAGCGACACCTGGTTGGCCGCCGCCGCCTTCTGTTCCGCCGCCTCCATCGCCAGGCCGATCGAGACCAGCAGCTGCGCGCGATTGTCGTTGAGGCTGTCGAAGGCACCGGCCCGCACCAGCGCTTCGATGGTGCGGCGGTTGACCTGGCGGCGATCAACGCGCTCGCAGAAGTCGAACAGGTCCTTGAACGGACCGTCTTCGCGCGCGCGCAGGATGTCTTCGATGGCGCCCTGCCCGCTGCCCTTCACGCCGCCCAGGCCATAGCGGAGGGTCTTGGCGTCGGTGGGCGTGAAGCGGTACTGGCTGGCGTTGATGTCGGGCGGCAGCACCTTGAGGCCGTTCTTTCCCTCCGCATCGTCGTAGAGGATCTTGACCTTGTCGGTGTCGTCCATGGCGAGCGACATGTTGGCTGCCATGAATTCGGCCGGGTGGTGCGCCTTGAGCCACGCGGTGTAGTACGCCAGCAGCGCATACGCCGCCGCGTGCGACTTGTTGAAGCCGTAGCCCGCGAACTTCTCCATCAGGTCGAAGATCTCGTCGGCCTTCTCGGTGGTCAGGCCGTCCTTGGTGGCACCCGCGCGGAACAGCGCGCGATGCTCCGCCATCTCCTCCGCCTTCTTCTTACCCATCGCGCGGCGCAACAGGTCAGCGCCGCCGAGCGAGTAGCCACCGACGATCTGCGCCATCTGCATCACCTGCTCCTGGTAGACCATGATGCCGTAGGTCTCCTTGAGCACCGGCTCGACGCGCGGGTCGGGATACTCCACTTTCTCGCGGCCGTGCTTGCGCGCGCAGAAGCTGGGGATCAGGTCCATCGGGCCCGGGCGATACAGCGCCACCAGGGCGATGATGTCCTCGAAACGGTCGGGCTTGGCGTCCTTGAGCATGCCCTGCATGCCGCGGCTTTCCAGCTGGAACACGGCAACCGTGTTGGCCGCCTTGAGGATGTCGAACGCCGCCTTGTCGGTCAGCGGAATGTGGCTGCAGTTCCAGTCCGCCCTGGACCGATCGAGCATGCGGATGTAGCGCTCGGCCCAATCGAGAATGGTGAGTGTGGTCAGGCCCAAGAAGTCGAACTTCACCAGGCCGACGGCTTCCACGTCGTCCTTGTCGTACTGGCTGACGACGCCGGCATCTTCCCCGCCCTGCGTGTAGAGCGGGCAGAAATCGGTCAGCTTGCCCGGCGCGATCAGCACCCCGCCCGCGTGCATGCCGACGTTGCGGGTCATGCCTTCGACGCGCTGGGCGAGTTCGAGCAGCTGCTTGACTTCTTCCTCGTTGGCCTCGCGCTCGGCCAGCAGCGGCTCTTCCTTCTTGGCCTCTTCCAGCGTGACGAGCTTGCCCGGCTTGAACGGGATCAGCTTGGCCACGCCATCGACAAAGTTGTAGCCAAGGTCGAGCACGCGGCCCACGTCGCGCACCGCGGCCTTGGCGGCCATGGTGCCGAAGGTGGCGATCTGCGAGACGGCGTCCTTGCCGTACTTCTCCTTCACGTAATGGATGACGCGGTCGCGGCCGTGCTGGCAGAAGTCGATGTCGAAGTCGGGCATCGACACGCGTTCCGGGTTCAGGAAGCGCTCGAACAGCAGGTTGTACTTGAGCGGGTCCAGGTCGGTGATGCCCAGCGCATATGCCACCAGCGAGCCGGCGCCCGAGCCCCGGCCCGGCCCCACCGGCACGCCGTTGTTCTTGGCCCAGTTGATGAAGTCCGCCACGATCAGGAAGTAGCCCGGGAAGCCCATCTTGATGATGGTGGCGGTCTCGAACTCCAGCCGCGCGTAGTACTCGGGCCGCTTGGTTTCGCGCACCGCAGGATCGGGGAACAGCACTTCCATGCGCTGCTCCAGTCCCTGCTTGGCCAGGTGGACGAGGTAGTCGTCCAGCGACATGCCGTCGGGCGTGGGGAACAGCGGCAGCTTGGGCTTGCCCAGCTCCAGCGTCAGGTTGCAGCGCTGCGCGATCTGCACCGCGTTGGCCAGCGCGGACGGGATGTCGGCAAACAGCGCGCACATCTCGTCCTGCGTCTTGAAATACTGGTCGGTGGTGAAGCGCCTGGCGCGACGCGGGTTGGCCAGCAGATCGCCCTCGGCGATGCAGACGCGCGCCTCGTGGGCGGTGAAGTCGTCCGGCGTCATGAACTGCACCGGGTGCGTGGCGACCACCGGCAGGTGCATCGACGCGGCCAGCTTCACGGCCCGCTGCACATAGGCCTCGGTGCCGGCCTGCCCGGCGCGCTGCAGCTCGATGTAGAACGCCTCCGGGAACACGCTCGACCACTGCGCCGCCAGCTTGCGCGCGAGCGCCTCGTTGCCGTTGGCGAGCGCCATGCCGATGTCGCCGCCCATCGCGCCGGACAGCGCCAGCAGGCCGGTGGCCAGCGGCGCGTCTTCCACGCCGGGCTCGCCGAACCACTCGGGGGCGATCTCCGCGCGGCCGCGATGCTGGTTCGACAGCCACGCCCGCGCCAGCAACATGCACAGGTTCAGGTAGCCCGGCTTGTTGCGCACCAGCAGCAGCAGGCGGCCGGGCTTGTCGCGCTCGTCGTGATTGGTGATCCACACATCGGCGCCGACGACGGGCTTGACGCCCTTGCCGCGCGCTTCCTTGTAGAAGCGCACCAGGCCGAAGGCGTTGGCGAGGTCGGTCAGCGCCAGTGCGCCCATGCCATCGGCGGCGGCGGCCTTGACGGCCTCGTCCAGGCGGACGTTGCCATCGACGATGGAGTATTCGGAATGGAGACGGAGATGGACAAAGCGCGGCGAATTCATCCGCGTATTGTACCGGGTGGCTCCCCGAGCAAGACAGGCGCGGGCTGCGCGAGCGCGTATCCGCCGCGCCGCCACGCTGCCTGGGCCGCTATAATTTCGGCTTACGAATCAACAAGTTATCCAGACGCATCGAACCGGCGCGGCAACACATGCAGATCGTCAACATTTCCGCCTACAAATTTGTCACCCTCAACGACCGCGAGACGCTGCGTCCGGCCCTGCTCGCCGAATGCCAGGCGCTCGACCTGAAGGGCACGGTGCTGCTGGCGCCCGAGGGCATCAACCTCTTCCTGGCCGGCACGCGCGAGGCGATCGACGGCATCGTCGGCTGGCTGCGCGCCGACCCGCGCTTTGCCGACCTGGCGCCCAAGGAAAGCCTCTCCGACCACCAGCCGTTCCGCCGGCTGCTGGTACGCCTGAAGCAAGAGATCATCACCATGCGCCATCCGCTGATCCGCCCGGAAGACGGCCGTGCGCCGTCGGTGCCGCCCGTCACGCTCAAGCGCTGGCTGGACCAGGGCCATGACGACGAGGGCCGCGAGGTCGTGATGCTCGACACGCGCAACGGCTTCGAGGTCGCGGTCGGCACGTTCCGCGACGCGATCGACTATGGCATCGCGAAATTCACCGAATTCCCACCCGCCCTCGCCGCGCACAAGGACGATTTCGCCGGCAAGACGGTGGTGTCGTTCTGCACCGGCGGCATCCGCTGCGAGAAGGCGGCCATCCACATGCAGGAGATCGGCCTGGAGCACGTCTACCAGCTCGAAGGCGGCATCCTCAAATACTTCGAGGAAGTCGGCGGCGACCACTACGATGGCGACTGCTTCGTCTTCGATCATCGCACCGCGCTCAATGCCGAGCTGCTGCCCGCCGGCCCCAAGCAATGCTTCGCCTGCCGCGCGGTCGTCACGCCGGAAGAGCAGCAGTCCGCCGACTACATCCCCGGCCAGCGCTGCCCGCACTGCGCCGACCGGCAGGCCCAGGCCGCCGCATGAAGCGCCGCGCTGCCGCCCTTCTCGCCGCGGCGATCGCGCTCGTCGCGCTGGGCGGCTGCTCGACGAGCTGCAAGGGCGGCACGGACCGCGGCATGTTCTGCGGCACCGGCACCCGGTTCTGACCGCCGCCCCCAATGAAAAACGCCGGACATGCCGGCGTTGTCTTCGAACGATGCCCCGCGCTTACTGGCGACCGCGCACGAAGTGCCGGGTCACGGCGACGATGCGCTCGCCGAACAGCTTGGTAGTCTCGAGGTCGCGGGGCAGCGGGCCTTCTTCCGGGCTCGAATCCGACGGCGCCTGCGACAGCGCGCCACCGAAGCCGCCCATGTAGTTGATGTCGTTGCGGGTGGCAGCCTTGCTGTTGGCCGGCATCATGCCGGTGCCCACGCAGATCATACCGTGCTGCTGCGATAGCGTCCACAGGTACTGGATCGACGCGTACTTGTCGCCGTTGATCGACGCGGAATTGGTGAAGCCTGCGGCGATCTTGTCCTTCCACTGGCCGGTGAACCAGGCCTTGGACGAGGCATCGGCGAACTTCTTGAAGTCGCCCGACACGCCGCCCATGTAGGTCGGCGCGCCGAAGACGATGGCGCCGACACCGGCCAGCAGCGCCCAGGTCTCGTCATTGACGTCGGCCGCCGAGATCAGGTGCGCCTCGGCGCCGGCGGCCTGCACGCCCGCGAACACCGCCTCGGCCTGCTTCTTGGTGTGGCCATAACCGCTGTGATAGACGACTGCAACTCGTGCCATGGGAATCCTCTTTGGGTTGGAACGGCAGAAAAAGGGGACGGCCGGGACGACGAGGGCGCATGCATCCGTGCGCCCGGCCTGCCCGGCCAATCAGGGCAGATCGAACACCAGCACTTCGCTGTTCTCGCCACCTGACAGCGTGACGGCCAGCTCCTGCGTCAGCTTGGCCGCGTCGCCGCCCGACAGCGGCGTACCGTTGACCTCGACCATGCCGCGCACCACGTGCACATAGGCGCAGCGGCCGTCGGCGAGGGGCAGCGTGGCGGCCTCGACACCATCGAAGCGGCCGGCGTACAGGGCCATGTCCTGGTGCACCCGGACCGAATCGTCGCGTCCATCGCCGCTGGCGATCAGGCGCAGCCTGCCACGCTTCTGCGACGCTTCGAAATGACGCTCCTCATAGCCCGGCGCGAGGTTCTGCTGCGCGGGCAGCACCCAGATCTGCAGGAAGTGCGTGGTCTGATCCGGCGCGTGGTTGAACTCGGAATGGCGCACGCCGGTCCCGGCCGTCATGCGCTGCACATCGCCCGGACGCAGCACGCTGCCGTTGCCGAGGCTGTCCTTGTGCGCCAGCTCGCCGTCGAGCACGTAGCTGATGATCTCCATGTCGCGGTGGCCGTGCGTGCCAAAGCCCATGCCGGGCGCGACGCGGTCTTCGTTGATGACGCGCAGCGGCCCGAAATGGACGTGGTCCGGGTCCATGTACTCGGCGAACGAGAAGCTGTGGTACGACTTGAGCCAGCCGTGGTCGGCATACCCGCGTTCCTGGGACGCTCGGATTTCAATCATTTTGATGAATCTCCTATCCAAATACTGCATTGATGGTGTCAATGGTACGAGGATTGGCTATATTCTGACCAAACAGCTTTGATTCATTCCATCAAATTTTCTGAATAATGGCGCTCTCCCTCGAATCCCTGGAAGTGCTGGACGCGATCGAACGCAAGGGCAGCTTTGCCGCCGCCGCCCACGAACTGGGCAAGGTGCCGTCGGCGCTGACCTATGTGGTGCGCAAGCTGGAGGACGACCTGGACGTGCTGCTGTTCGACCGCCGCCGCCACCGCGCCGAACTGACGCCCGCCGGCCGCGCCCTGCTGGACGAAGGCCGCCACCTGCTGCAGGCCGCCGACGAACTGGCCCGCCGCGTCAAGCGCCTGGCCACCGGCTGGGAAGCGACGCTGACCATCGTGATGGACGACCTGGTCCACTTCCGCGCGCTGATGCCGGTGATCCAGGACTTCTACACCGAGAACACCGCCACCCGCCTGCGCTTCTGCCGCGAAGTGCTGACCGGCAGTTGGGACGCGCTGCTCTCGGGGCGCGCCGACCTGCTGATCGGGCCCGCGCACACCGCGCCAGTGCAAGGCGTGCAGACACGGCCACTGGGTGAGATCCCCTTCGTCTTCGCCGTGGCGGCACACCACCCGCTGGCGCAGATGGCGGAGCCCCTGCCCGCCAGCGCCATCGCGCGCCACCGCATCGTGGCGGTGGGCGATACGTCGCGCAACCTGCCGCCGCGCACCGTCGGCATCATGGCCGGCCAGGACACGCTGGTGGTGCCGTCCATGGCCGACAAGGTCCAGGCGCAAATCCGCGGCCTCGGCTGCGGCTGGCTACCGGTGCCGCTGGCACAGCCCTACCTGGACTCCGGCGTGCTGGTCGCCAAGGCCACCGCGGAGGATCGCCGCTCGGGCAATTTCCAGGTCGCGTGGCGCAGCAACATGCGCGGCAAAGCACTGCTGTGGTGGGTCGACAAGCTCGAAGACCCACGCCTGGCGCAGGCCCTGCTGATGCAGTAGGCCACCCGATCGCGCACAATAGCGCCATCGGCCTTTGCCCGACGCCCGGAGTACTTGCGTTGTCCCAAGCCAATCTCGAATTCCCGGAACCCATTGCGCCGGCCCCGCGCGGGCCGTATCGCGGCCGCTTCGCGCCGTCGCCCACGGGACCGCTGCACATCGGTTCACTGGTCACCGCGCTGGCGAGCTGGCTCGATGCGCGCGTGCATGACGGCACGTGGCTCGTGCGCATCGAAGACATCGATTTCCAGCGCAACGTGCCCGGCGCCGACCGCGACATCCTCGCCTCGCTGGAAATGCTGGGGCTCGTGCCGGACGAAACGCCACAGTGGCAGAGCGCGCACCTGCATCGCTTCGAAGCGGCACTGGCGCAGTTGCAGGCGATCGATCGGCTCTATCCCTGCGGCTGCACCCGCCGGGAAATCGCCGACTCCGTCACCACGGTCGATGCGCAGGGCCACCTGCGCCACCAGACCCTGATCTACCCCGGCACCTGCCGCAACGGCCTGATGGGCCGCCCGCCACGTGCCTGGCGTGTGCGCCTGCCGGACACCGATGCCGCCACGGTCTGCTTTGACGACCGTTGGCAGGGTACGCAATGCCAGAACCTGGCCGAGGCGGTAGGCGATTTCGTGCTCAAGCGCGCCGACGGCATGTGGGCGTACCAGATCGCGGTGGTGGTGGACGATGCCGCGCAGGGCATCACGGATGTGGTGCGCGGTGCCGACCTGCTCGATTCGACGCCGCGCCAGATCTACCTGCAGCGGCTGCTGGGGCTGCCCACGGTGCACTACCTGCACGTGCCGGTGGTGGTCAACGCCGACGGTGAGAAGCTCAGCAAGCAGACCGGTGCACGGGCCATCAACCGCAGCCAGCCGCTGGCCGCGCTGACGGAAGCGGCACGGCATCTGGGGCTGGATATCCGGGCAGCCGATATGGAAGGGTTCTACCGGGCAGTCGTCCCGGCATGGGCCAATCGACTGGCCCAGCTGACGCCGGCGGCCTGACGGCCGCCGCGTTCACAGCATCAAGACAGCTCTCAGCGCTTGCGCGGCACGCCACCCAGCAGTGCGGCAATCGGGCGCTTGGCGCTGCGTGGATGACCAGCGGCCTGGGCCAACTTGGCCGTTTCCGCCGTCTCGGCGGGTGCGCTCGACTCGTACGGACGCGAGAAGAACGGATCTTCCGACGCCCGGAAAGCCGGACGCACCACGGTATGGTCAAGCACCCGGGCGCCATTGCGCTCATCGCGCTCGCGGGACCGGCGGATCTCGGTGCGGTTGCGGCGCTCGTCGCGCTCGCGGCGTTCGCGTTCGCGGGCCTGTTCGCCAGTCGGATCGAAATCGGTGAGCGTCTCGCGCGGCAGATTGCGCTTGATCAGCTTCTCGATGTCGGCCAGCAGCCTTTCGTCGCCCGGGGCGAACAGCGACAGCGCATCGCCCGAAGCGCCGGCGCGGCCGGTGCGGCCGATGCGGTGGACATAGTCTTCCGCATTGAACGGCAGATCGAAGTTGATCACGCAGGGCATCTGCGAGATGTCGAGGCCGCGCGCCGCCACGTCGGTGGCGACCAGCACGTCGACCGTGCCCTGCTTGAACGCCTCGAGCGTCTGCATGCGCTCGGTCTGGGTCTTGTCGCCATGGATGGCGTTGGCGTTGATACCTTCGCGCTCCAGCGCGCGCGCCAGGCGCGAACAGCCGATCTTGCTGTTGGAGAACACGATGCACTGGCTCGGCAAGCCCTGTTCGGCACGTTGGCGCAGCAGGTGCACCAGGGCGGCCTGCTTGTGCCCGTCCGGCACGGTGTAGATGACCTGGCGGACGTTATCGGCCGTAGCGTTGCTGCGCGCCACTTCGATCGTCTGCGGATGGCGCAGGTAGCTCGCCGCCAGTTTCTTGATCTCGGGCGAGAACGTGGCCGAGAACAGCAGCGTCTGCCGGTGCGCCGGCAGCAGGTTGATGATGCGCTGCAGGTCGGGCAGGAAGCCCATGTCGAGCATGCGGTCCGCCTCGTCCAGCACCAGCATGCGCACCTGCGACAGGTTCACGCTGCGCTGCTGCACGTGATCGAGCAGGCGGCCCGGCGTGGCGACGAGGATCTCCACGCCACGGCGCAACTGTTCGGTCTGCGGGTTCATATCGACGCCACCGAAAACGACCGCACTGCGCAGCGCCGTGTACTTCCCGTACTTGGCGACGTTGTCGTAGACCTGATCGGCCAGCTCGCGCGTGGGCGTGAGGATCAGGGCCCGCACCGGATGGCGCGCCGGCGAGGCGCTGGTGTTGGCTTCCGGCAGCAGGTTCTGGATGATCGGCAGCGAGAAGCCGGCGGTCTTGCCGGTGCCGGTCTGCGCCGCGCCCATCACGTCGCGGCCGGCGACCACCACGGGAATCGCGGCGGCTTGGATGGGCGTGGGCCGGGTATAGCCGCTCTCGGCCAGGGCCCGGAGGATATCGGGGTGCAGGCCGAAGGTGTCGAACGTCACCGATTCGTTGGCCGGTGCTTCAGACGTTATCGCAGTGTTCATAGGGGAGATGCATCATGCCGCGTGGCATGGTGGGCGCTGGCGGCTCGGCCGCGGATGGCTCGCGCAAAGTGTTTAAAAATCAAAAGTTTATCACGTGAGCCCGACGCGCGATGCCGGGCCGTGCCGACAGGCCATCACTGGCACCGTGACCGAATTGACACGGATCAAGCCCCGGCATGCCACCCTGCGCCACCATCGCAGCTTGCCAACCCGCGCCCCTGCCATGGTTACCACGCTCTACGAAACGCCCGAGCACGCTTGCCTGATGTTTTCCGACCTGGTTGACGACCATGACGACCAGTCGGTCCAGACCAACCAGTTCCTCGTCGTCGACCACGGCCACGGCGCGCTGATCGATCCGGGCGGCAACATGACCTACAACGCGCTGTACCTGGCGATGAACCAATACTTCCCGCCCAAGCAGCTCGACTACGTGCTGGCCTCGCATGCGGACCCGGACATCGTCGCCTCGGCCGGGCGCTGGCTCACGAGCTCGGGCTGCAACATCCTGATCTCGCGCGTGTGGGAACGCTTCCTGCCGCACTTCTGCAGCGTGGGCAAGACCGATGGCCGCATCGTGCCGATCCCCGATACCGGCATGGCGATCCCGATCGGACAATCGCACCTGCTGGCGGTGCCGGCGCACTTCCTGCACTCGGAGGGCAACTTCCAGTTCTACGATCCGGTGTCGCGCATCCTGTTCTCGGGTGACCTGGGCGCGTCGATGGTCCATGCGGAGATCGCCGCCACGCCGGTGGAGGATTTCGACGCGCACCTGCCGCTGATGGCGCCGTTCCACCGCCGCTACATGAGCGGCAACCGCGTCTGCCGGCTGTGGGCCGAGATGGTGCGCGGGCTCAAGATCGAATGGATCGTGCCGCAGCACGGCCGCGCCTTCCGCGGGCCGGCAATGGTCCGCCGCTTCATCGACTGGGTGGAGACGCTTGCCTGCGGTATCGACCTGATGACGCCGGAGACCTTCCGCCTGCCCGCGCTGCCCGGGACGACGGCCGGCGCCGCGCTCAGGACGCCGCAGCCGTAGTGGTCGGGCTCGGCGCGGCCGGCAGGACGATCTTCATCATGGCGCTCGACAGTTCATGCGCCAGCACATCGGGATCGATGCGCGACGGGTCGTGCCAGGTGTACATGAAGCCCATCACGCCGCCTATCGAGTGTGCGGCCACACGCGTATCGCCGAAATCGAACACGCCGGTGCGCTTGCCCTCTTCCAGCAGCGCGTATAGGTCGCGGTAATACGTCCTCGACATCGTGTGCAGCCACTCCACCGTCTCCGGGCGCAGGTATTGACGGTCACGATAGGTCAGCGCGGCGGCATGGTGGCAGGCGATGCAGCGGCGCGCCATCTCCAGCAGGCAGGCCTGTAGGCGTTCACGCACGGGCAATGCGGGGTCCGCCGTCTCGCGGATGGCCGACAGGCAGACCTGCGCGGCTTCGCGACAAAGGATGTCGAAAATCTCGTACTTGTCGGTGAAGTAGTAGTAGACCGCCGGCTTGGTCACGCCCAACGCGTTGCACAGGTCGCTCATGGTCATGCCGGCATAGCCCTTGGTGTAGAAGAGCTGCCCGGCGGTATCGAGAATCTGGCGGCGGCGCGCCTCCTGGCGCTCGGCGATATGCGGGCGCGTGGCCGGCGCGGCAGCCTCGGGCGATTCAGCGTCGGCCGACGGACGCGCGTCGGAAACGGTTTTGCGGACGATGGACATGGGCCGCATTTTCGCATGCCGGCCGCAAACACGCCGTCGCGTGCGCGCATCTTCGCGGCGGGGCAGCCGCCGGATGCCACCTGCAAGATGAAGCGGCCGGCCGACGTGCGGCAACCTCAGTCCGCGCGATCGGTGCGCAGCGGCCCGTACTCGATCGGCACCCACGCATAGGCCTTGCCATCCTTGCGCACATGCCCCAGGCCGGGGAACGGCAGATGCGCGCCGCCCACCCACAGCTTGTCGTGCGCAGCCTCGGCAAACAGCTTGCGGCGGGTGGCGACGGCCTGCTTCGGGTCGACGTCGTATTCGAAGGCGACTTCCGGATGCAGGAACTGCACCGCATGACTGTGCACGATGTCGCCCCACAGCAGCAGGCTGCGCCCCTTGGAGGCGAACAGGTAGCCGCTATGCCCCGGCGTATGGCCGTTGGCGGTGACTGAGTGCACGCCCGGCAGCACTTCGTCGCCGGGCTTGAACTGCTTCAGCCTGCCGGCTGCGGCATACGGCGCCAAGGCATCACGCGCCATCTTGAAGATCGGCTGCATGTCCTTCGGCTTGGATGCCGCGATGACTTCGCTCAGCCAGAAGTCCGCCTCCGGCGCGGCCACATAGACCTGCGCGTTGGGATACGCCGGCTGGCCCTGCGGCGTCAGCAGCCCGCAGGCGTGGTCGGGGTGCAGGTGGGTCAGCAGCACCGCGTCGAGCTGCTCGGGCTGGTAGCCCGCCGCGCGCACGTTGCCCGCCAGGCCGCCCATGGTCGGGCCGAAGCAAGTGCCGGAGCCGGTATCGACCAGGATCCGCTGGCTGCCGGTGTCGATCAGGTAGCCGTTCACCGCCGTCTGCATGCCCGGCGTGGACGACACGAACATCCGCGCGAGCAGGCCCTGGATCGACTGTGCGCTCAGGCCCAGCAGCGTCTTCGTGGGCAGGTCGACATAGCCGTCGTACAGTGCGGTCACGACGTCGTCACTCAGTGCCATGCGGTAATAGCCCGGCACCTGGGCGCGCTGCTGCGAGATGGACGGCGCGGGCGACGCCGCCGCGGTCTGCGCCTCGGCAGCACCGGTGGTAGCCAGCAAGGCAGCCGTCAGGGCGGCGGCGCGTGCCCTCCGGGTGGACATGGAGAGCGTGGGGAACAGTCGCATGGTCTTGGCTCCTCGGGAGATCGGCGCACGCCTGTCGCAGCGGCAGAAGCCCGGATCATGCCACGCACCGCGCACATGCGTTGACACTATCGGCGACGGGGGTATTGCTCAAAGAGCGCAGCCAAGGCCATCGTGCTGCCGGCACCGCGTTGGCAGTCGTTCCGCTCGATGGACAGCGACCGCCCGAGCGATGAAAAAGGGGGAGAAAGAAAGCATGGTGGGCCCGGTGGGTTTCGAACCCACGACCAAACGATTATGAGTCGTCTGCTCTAACCCCTGAGCTACAGGCCCTGCGGGAACGGCAGCCAGAACAGGCCGCCGGCAAAAAAGAGACCCGGCGGGTTAGGCCGGGCCTCAATGGCATTTTACCTCGAAAGTGGGGCCAAGCCCACTCGAGACATCACGTCAATGCCGGATCAGCTCCCCTCGAGGAAGCTCTTCAGCTTGTCCGAGCGGCTCGGATGGCGCAGCTTGCGCAGTGCCTTCGCTTCGATCTGGCGGATACGCTCGCGGGTCACGTCGAACTGCTTGCCGACCTCTTCCAGCGTGTGGTCCGTGCTCATCTCGATGCCGAAACGCATGCGCAGCACCTTGGCTTCGCGCGGCGTCAGCGAGTCGAGCACGTCCTTCACCACGCCGCGCATGGAACCATGCAGCGCCGCTTCGGCCGGGGCCAGCGTGTTGGTGTCCTCGATGAAATCGCCCAGATGGGAGTCGTCGTCGTCACCGATCGGCGTTTCCATGGAGATCGGCTCCTTGGCGATCTTCATGATCTTGCGGATCTTGTCTTCCGGCATCTCCATCTTCTCGGCCAGCGTTGCCGGATCGGGCTCATTGCCCGTTTCCTGCAGGATCTGGCGCGAGATGCGGTTCATCTTGTTGATCGTCTCGATCATGTGCACCGGAATCCGGATGGTGCGCGCCTGGTCGGCGATCGAACGCGTGATGGCCTGGCGGATCCACCACGTGGCATAGGTCGAGAACTTGTAGCCGCGGCGGTATTCGAACTTGTCCACCGCCTTCATCAAGCCGATGTTGCCTTCCTGGATCAGGTCGAGGAACTGCAGGCCGCGGTTGGTGTACTTCTTGGCGATGGAAATCACCAGGCGCAGGTTGGCCTCGGTCATTTCGCGCTTGGCCTCGCGGGCGCGGCGCTCGCCTTCCGACATCTTCCTGTTGACGTCCTTGAGCTCGGTCAGCGGCAGCACCACGCGCGCCTGCAGGTCGATCAGCTTCTGCTGCAGCTCGTGCACGGCCGGGATGTTGCGCTCGACGATGGCGCTGTACGGCTTGCCATCGGCGACCACCGAATCGATCCACTTGAGGTTCGTTTCGTTGCCCGGGAAACGCGAGACAAAATCGCCGCGCGGCATGCCGCACTTGTCGACCACGATATTGAGGATGGCGCGTTCCAGCTTGCGCACTTCGTCCACCTGGCCACGCAGCGTGTCGCACAGACGCTCGACGGTGCGTGCCGTGAAGCGGATCGCCACCAGCTCGTTCTGGATCGATTCCTGTGCCTTCAGGTACGGCTTGGACTTGTAGCCTTCCTTCTCGAAGGCACGGCGCATCTTGTCGAACTGGTCGCCGATGACGCTGAACCGCACCAGCGCGGCCTGCTTGAGCTCTTCCAGCTGGCGCGCAGACGCCGCCGCCCCGCCCGCGCCTTCGTCGTCCTCGTCTTCCTCTTCGTCGCCGACCTCTTCGGCTTCCTCGTCCTCGAATTCCTCGTCCTCGTCGGCGGCAGCCTGCGCGGCGGCCTCCGCGTCGGCGTTCGGGTCGATCAGGCCGTCGATGTACTCGTCGATCTTGGCTTCATCATTGGCCACGCGCTCGCCCATGGCGAGGATCTCGGAGATGGTGACCGGGCAGGCCGAGATGGCCATGACCATGTCCTTCAGGCCGGCTTCAATGCGCTTGGCGATCTCGATTTCGCCTTCGCGGGTGAGCAGCTCGACCGTGCCCATCTCGCGCATGTACATGCGCACCGGATCGGTCGTGCGGCCGAATTCGGAATCGACCGTGGACAGCGCGGCTTCGGCTTCCTCTTCCGCCTCTTCTTCCGTAGTCACGGAAGGCGCGTTGTCGTTGAGCAGCAGGGTCTCGGCGTCCGGGGCCTGCTCGTACACGGCGATGCCGATGTCGTTGAGCGTGGCGACCAGCGTGTCCATCGACTCTGCGTCGACCATGTCGTCGGGCAGGTGGTCGTTGATTTCGGCGTAGGTCAGGTAGCCGCGCGATTTGCCCAGCTTGATCAGCGCCTTGAGCTTCTGGCGGCGCGCCTCAAGCTCTTCTTCCGATCCGCCTTGCTGCGTTGCGGCAAATTCCTTCAGCAGGGCTTTTTCCTTGGCCTTGCGGTCGCGGGCCTTCTGCTTGTCGGATTTGGGTGCCGGAGCGGCGGGGGCTTCGTCAAATTCTTCAGTCACGTCCGTGCTGCTTTCGTCGTTTGCCTGCGTCTCGGCACGGGGCTTGCGGCCGCGCTTCTTAGGCTCGGCTGCCGCCGCGGCGCGGGGCACAGGAGAAGTTGGGGTGAGGGTGGCCTCTGCCTCGCGAACGGTGTGCCTGGTGTCTGCTTCCGCGGCCTTGGTCGGCTTTGCGGTGCTGGTACGGGCGGTACCGGTCTTGGCTGCGCGTGCGCTGGCAGCGGACTCTTTACTCTCGACTTCGATGCTCTTCGATTTCGCCACGGTGGTTGTCTTGCCCTTGAGTGCGACGGAAGCGGCTTTGCCGCCAGGTCTGGCGCTCGTGCTCATCGACGTCGAGACCTTGCCTGAGGTTGAAGATTGGATCGCGCCCTTCGTGCGCGGTGCCGGCTTGGCGGCGACGGAGATCTCGGCGGTCTTGCGCGGCTGGGCTTTTCCCGTTTTTGCCGGCACAGCCGCCTTTCCTCCCGCCTGCCCCATATGGCTGCGACCGTTGGCGAGCTTCGCCGTTCCCGCTGCGGCCTTCCCTCCTCCTGCGCCGCGCGTCGAAACCGTGCGCGATGCGGAAACGGAGACAGGACTGGCCTTGGAACCGGCCTTCGTGGAGATCTTCACCTTCACCATGGGCACGCTCACTCCCCCAAGAGATGGGAAAAAGGACTTGCAATCCAAACCGGTGATTCTAGCACGCCAGCCAGGACAGGTCTAAGCGAAAATCGAGTTTTCGCCTGAAAAATCAAGGGGCTACCCGCAATCGCCCGTCCCGTCTGGGCCTGCACTGCGGCGTGCACGCTACACCAGCCGGCGACGGCGGCTGATCTCGCTGACCAGCCATCGCAGGCGCTCCTTGTCGGCGTCACTGGCGTGGCCGCCCTCCATCTTGCGCTGCAGCATGTCCAGTTCGCGCCGTAGCGGCTCAACCAGCATCTTCTGCACCGCGGCATCGAATTCCTGCGTAGCCGGCTCAAGCTCGATGTCGTCGTTCAGCACGGCCATGCGCAGCCCGGCAAAGGCCTCGGCATAGGGCGTCTGACCCAGGCGCTCGACAAAGGCGCCGAAGTGCATTTCCGGGCCCGCGACATCGCATTCGGCCAGCAACCCCGACAACATCTCACCTTGGGGCAGTTCCGGCGCAGTCAACTGGGTGCGCGTGCCGACGTCCAGGCGGGCCGCCAGCGCGGGGTAGCGCATCAGCAGGCGCAGCACCTTCTGCTCCAGAGCGGTCGGTGCGGTACGCGCCACACGCGGACGCTTCTGGGTCATGCGGCCGGCCTGCGCTGGGTCGCTGCGCAGGCCGCACAACGCCTCGATGTCGGCCGGCGTGGTGCCGGTCATCTCGGCCAGCCCACGCACGATCTGCAGGCGCAGGCCGCCCGGCGGCATGGCCGACAGCAGCGGCTTGGCCTCGTACTGGGCACGCGCGCGCCCCTCGGGCTGGCGCAGGTCGAGGTCTTCGGTCACCGCCTGCAGCAGGAAGCGCGACAGCGGCATCGCGTTGCGCACCTCGGCGGCGAACGCCTCGGTGCCCTCTTCGCGGATAAAGGTGTCCGGATCGTGCTCCGGCGGCAGGAACAGGAACTTGACGGTCTTGTTGTCGGTGACGTGCGGCAGGCAGGCTTCCAGCGCGCGGCGTGCCGCCCGGCGCCCGGCCGCATCGCCATCGAACGAGAAGATGACGGTATCCACCTGCCGCAGCAGCTTCTGCACGTGCACGGGCGTGCAGGCCGTGCCCAGCGTGGCCACGGCATTGGCAAACCCGAGCTGCGCCAGCGCCACCACATCCATGTAGCCTTCCACGACCAGCACGTAGCCGAACTCGCGGATGGCGTTGCGCGCCTCGAACAGGCCGTACAGCTCGGTGCCCTTGCTGAATAGCGGCGTCTCGGGGGAATTCAGGTATTTCGGCTCGCCCTGCCCCAGCACCCGCCCGCCGAAGCCGATCACCACCCCCTTGGTATTGCGGATAGGGAACATGATGCGGTCGCGGAAGCGGTCGTAGCGGCGATGCCGGCCGTCGGCGTCGGTCTTCTCGCTTTCTATGACCAGGCCGGCCTCGATCAGCGGCACGGCGATGGCGTCGTCGCGATAGGCGCCGAACACGGCCTCGAGCGACTGCCAGTCGTCCGGCGCATAGCCCAGGCCGAAGTGCCCGGCGATCTCGCCGGTCAGGCCGCGGCCCTTGAGGTACTGGACGGCGTTGGGAGCGCTGCGCAGTTGCTTGCGGTAGTGGTCGCTGGCGCGCGCCATGACGTCGCCCAGGGCGACGGTCTTGGCCTGCCGCTCAGCGCGGGCGGCGGGCGGCAGGCCGCCGCGCTCCTCCGGCACCGCCACGCCGACCGACTGCGCCAGTTCGCGGATGGCCTCGACGTATGACAGCCCGGAGAACTCCATCAGGAAGCCGATCGCCGAGCCGTGCGCGCCACAGCCGAAGCAGTGATAGAATTGCTTGGTCGGCGACACCGAGAACGACGGCGACTTCTCGTTATGGAACGGGCACAGCCCCATGAAGTTGGCACCGCCCTTCTTGAGCTGCACGTAGCGGCCCACCACGTCGACGATGTCGACGCGGTTGAGCAGATCGTCGATGAAAGGCTGCGGGATCACGCGTGGGGCGCGCCTTGTGGATGACGGAGAGAACCGGGACTCACGCGCCGCCGGCCAGTACCGCCTTCACGCGGGCCGAGACCTGCGTCATGTCGGCGCGGCCGGCCAGGGCCGGCTTGAGCAGGCCCATCACCTTGCCCATGTCCTGCGGACCGGCGGCGCCAGCCCCGGCCACGGCATCGCGCACGGCGGCATCGATCTCGGCGTCCGACAACTGCGCCGGCATGTAAGCCTGCAGCACAGCGACTTCGGCCGATTCCTTGGCGACCAGGTCATCGCGGCCGGCCTGCTGGAACTGCGAAATGGAGTCCTTGCGCTGCTTGATCATCTTGTCGACCACGGCCAGCACAGCGGCATCGTCCAGCTCGATGCGCTCATCCACTTCGCGCTGTTTGATGGCGGCCTGCAGCAGGCGAATGGTACCCAGGCGGTCCATTTCCTTGGCGCGCATGGCGGCCTTCATGTCTTCCGTGATCTGTGCCTTCAGCGACATTCGAAACTCCGATAAACGGCAAAACCCGCTCAAGCGGCACGCCCAGCGGGTTGCAAACGTGGAACAACAAGGATCGTTGATCGTAGCACAGAACCGGGACAGCCCGAGCCCGTTCAGCCGCCCGACACCGCCTGCCCGGCCGCCACGGCGGAAGCCCAGGCCCACTGGAAGTTATAGCCGGCCAGCCAGCCCGTCACATCGACCACTTCGCCGATGAAGTGCAGTCCAGGCGCGGCCTGCGCCTCCATCGTGGCGGACGACAGCGCCCGTGTGTCGACCCCGCCGCGCGTGACCTCGGCCTTCCGGTAGCCCTCGCTGCCGGACGGCGTCAGCGCCCAGCGGTTGAGCGCGCCGCCCAAGGTCCGCAGCACCTTGTCGGACAGCTCGGCGATGGGGGCGTGCGGGTTGGCGCCGTGGGTGGCGCACCACGCCTGCGCGACACGCTCCGGCAGGCGCTGCGCCAGCACCGTCCCCAGCTGCCTGCGCGAACCGACCTTTTCGTCGCACAGCCATTGTGCGACATCGGTGTCGGGCAGCAGGTCGATCGACAGCGGCTGCCCCGCGCTCCAGAAGCTGGAAATCTGCAGGACGGCCGGACCGGACAGGCCGCGATGCGTCAGCAGCAGGTCTTCGCGGAACGTCGTGGCACCGCCCGGGCCACCCCGATGGCCGCCCTTGCCGACACCCGGCGGCGGCGCGACCGTCACGTCCACCTCCATCGATACGCCCGACAGCGCGGCAAACGGCGCCCAATGCTCGGCGTGGAAGGTCAGCGGCACCAGCGCCGGGTGCGTCTCGACGATCTTCAGGCCGAACTGCCGGGCGACGCGGTAACCGAAATCCGTCGCGCCGATCTTGGGGATGGACAGCCCGCCGGTGGCGATCACCAGCTTGTCGGCGACGATCTCGCCGGCGCTGGTGGCCAGGCGGTAAGCATCGCTGGCCTTGCCGACCTCGGCGATGGCACAGCCGGTGCGCCAGATGACGTTGCCCTTGTCGCACTCGGCCTCGAGCATGCGGATGATGTCTTCCACGCTGTCGTCGCAGAACAGCTGGCCCTTATGCTTCTCGTGATAGGAAATGCGGTGGCTGGAGACCAGCCCGATGAAGTCCTGCGGCGTGTAGCGCGCCAGCGCCGAGCGGCAGAAATGCGGGTTGTTCGACAGGTAGTTGGCCGGCCCCGCGTTGATGTTCGTGAAGTTGCAGCGCCCGCCGCCGGAGATGCGGATCTTCTCGGCGAGCTTGGTGGCATGGTCGAGCAGCACCACGCGCGCGCCCCGCTGCCCGGCCACCGCCGCGCACATCATCCCGGCCGCGCCCGCGCCGATCACCGCTACATCGCACCGCATCATGATCGCCGCGCCCGCCCCTTGGTTGTCTGTCCGTACGAAAACCGCGCATTTTAACTTGTGCTATCTTCGGCGGCCTTCCCATTGCATTTCCTCACGCCCTCACGCGCCATGCTGGTCCTCGGCATCGAATCCTCCTGCGACGAAACCGGCGTCGCCCTGTACGACACCGATGCCGGCCTGCGCGCGCACGCGCTCTACTCGCAGATCGCCATGCACCGGGACTACGGCGGCGTGGTGCCGGAGCTGGCCTCGCGCGACCACATCCGCCGCGTGATCCCGCTGCTGGAGGAAGTGCTGGCCAAGGCCGGTGTCGGCCGCGCGGACATCGACGCCGTCGCCTATACGAAAGGGCCCGGGCTGGCCGGCGCGCTGCTGGTGGGGGCCTCGGTCGCCAATGCGCTGGGCTTTGCGCTGGGCAAGCCGCTGGTGGGCGTGCATCACCTGGAAGGGCATCTGCTCTCGCCGCTGCTGGAGGCAGACCGGCCCGAATTTCCGTTCCTGGCGCTGCTGGTGTCGGGCGGACATACGCAGTTGATGCGTGTCGATGCCGTCGGCCAATACACGCTGCTCGGCGAAACCCTTGACGATGCCGCCGGCGAGGCCTTCGACAAGACCGCCAAGCTGCTCGGCCTCGGCTACCCCGGCGGTCCGGCCGTCTCACGCCTGGCCGAGTTCGGCAACCCCGGCGCGTTCGAGCTGCCCCGGCCGATGCTGCATTCAGGCAATTTCGATTTCTCGTTCGCCGGCCTGAAAACCGCCGTACTGACGCAGGTGCGCAAGCTCAATCTCGACGGCGGCGAGGCCTGCGAACAGCCGCGCGCCGACCTGGCCCGCGCCTTCGTCGATGCCATCGTCGACGTGCTCGTCGCCAAGACGCTGCGTGCCGCGCGCGAGCACGGCCTCAAGCGCATCGTGGTGGCGGGCGGCGTGGGCGCCAACCGCCAGCTGCGCGAGCGCTTGAACGCCGAGGGCGGCAAGCGCGGCCTGCGCGTCTACTACCCCGACCTGCAGTTCTGCACCGACAACGGCGCCATGATCGCCTTCGCCGGCGCGATGCGGCTGCAGGCCGACCCCGGCCAGGTCCAGGAAGGCTACGGCTACGGCTACGGCGTCACGCCGCGCTGGGACCTGGAAGACATCCGCATCCGGCGCGCATGAAAAAAGCCGCTCGATGGAGCGGCTTGTTCCCGGGTACGGCGTCGATCAGCTAGCGCGACGCTTGTCGCGCTCGACCAGCGCATAGGCGCTGTGGTTGTGGATCGACTCAAAGTTCTCCGCTTCCAGCGTGTAGGCCACGATGCGATCGTCTTCATTCAGGCGCATGGCGATATCGCGCACCAAGTCTTCGACGAACTTCGGGTTCTCATACGCGCGTTCGGTGACGAACTTCTCGTCCGGGCGCTTGAGCAGGCCCCACAGTTCGCACGAGGCTTCTTCCTCGGCCATGCGGATCAGCGCCTCGACCGGCGTATCGGCCGCCAGCTCCGCGTCGATGGTGATATGCGAGCGCTGATTGTGCGCACCGTACTGCGAGATATTCTTCGAGCACGGGCACAGGCTCGTCACCGGCACCAGGGCCTTGACGCGCACGGTGGTGTGGCCGTCGCGCACTTCGCCGATCATGGTCACCTCGTAGTCCATCAGCGACTGCACGCCCGACACCGGCGCGGTCTTGCTGATGAAATACGGGAAGCTGACTTCGATACGGCCGGCGTCGGCTTCGAGCTTCTCCAGCATCTTTTCCAGCAGCAGCTGGAATTGCGCCAGGTTCAGCGGCTCGCGCTCTTCTTCGAGCAGCGCGACGAAGCGGGACATGTGCGTGCCCTTCTTGTCAGCCGGCAGGTGCACATCCAGGTTGAAGGTGCCGACGGTGCTCTGCACACCCGACGGCGTCTGCAACGACATCGGGTAACGCACGCCGCGCACGCCCACGCGCTGGATCGGAATCTGGCGGGTATCGTGGCTGGACTGCACGTCCGGCATCACGAAGGCCGGGTTCATATCGTTCATGATCGGTTTCCTTTACGGTCGCCCGGCCATCGCAGTCGGCCGGCGCGCAACGAGTGTGAAACCGCGGAATCGGATTGAAGGTGACCACCCCTCAAGTGATCCAATCGACCCATCCCGCGACTGCGCACACAATTCACGAAAAAACGGACGCAGTGTAAGGGAAATTTCCCACCTCTGCTGTCGACGACTCAAACCCGCAGTTGCAATGCGGGTGATTGAGGCTCCCTATCGTGAAGTGCGTCTCAAGCCACACGCGGTTGGGCTGCGCGCGGCTGCACCGCGAAGCGCTCGCGGATCGACGCCAGGATGCCGTTGGCATCCAATCCGCACTGCGCCAGCAGCGCCGCATGATCGCCATGATCGACGAAGCGGTCCAGCAGGCCCAGCTGCAGCACCGGCGTCGCCACCCCGGCGGCGGCGAGCGCTTCCAGGCAGGCACTGCCGGCGCCGCCCATCACGCAGCCCTCTTCCACTGTGACCACGTAATCGTGGGTGCGTGCCATCTCCAGCACGCAAGCCACGTCCAGCGGCTTGACGAAGCGCATGTTGACCACGGTGGCGTCCAGGCGCTCGGCGGCGGCAGTGGCCGGCGCGACCATCGAGCCGAAGGCCAGGATCGCCACGCGCCGGCCCGCCGGCGCGGTGGACGCGCGGCGCACCTCGGCCTTGCCAACCGGCAGCGGCTCCAACGTGGGCAGCACCGCCACACCCGAGCCGGCGCCGCGCGGATAGCGCACCGCCGTCGGGCAGTCCTGGGCGAATGCCGTGCTGAGCAGTTGGCGGCACTCGTTCTCGTCGGCCGGCGCCATCACCATCATGTTGGGGATGAAGCGCAGGTAAGCCATGTCGTAGGCGCCGGCATGCGTCGCGCCGTCCGCGCCGACCAGGCCCGCGCGGTCCAGCGCGAACACCACCGGCAGGTTCTGCAGCGCCACGTCGTGGATCAGTTGGTCGTAGCCGCGCTGCAGGAAGGTCGAGTAGATGGCGACGACCGGCTTGAGGCCCTCGCACGCCAGGCCGCCGGCAAAGGTGGCGGCGTGCTGCTCGGCGATGCCGACGTCGTAATAGCGGTCGGGGAAGCGCTGCTCGAACTCCACCATGCCCGAGCCCTCGCGCATGGCGGGCGTGATGCCGACCAGGCGCTTGTCGGCGGCGGCCATGTCGCACAGCCATTGGCCGAACACCTGCGTGTAGGAAATCTTGGACGGGCGCGCGGCGGGCTTGATGCCTTCCTGCGGGTTGAACTTGCCCGGGCCGTGATAGAGGATCGGATCAGCCTCGGCCAGCTTGTAGCCCTGCCCCTTCTTGGTCACCACGTGCAGGAACTGCGGCCGGCCGCCCTCCAGCGCGCGCTGGCGGATGTTCTGCAGCGTCGGCACCAGGGATTCGAGATCGTGCCCGTCGATCGGCCCGATGTAGTTGAAACCGAATTCCTCGAACATCGTTGCCGGCACCAGCATGCCCTTGGCGTGCTCTTCGAAGCGCTTGGCAAACTCCAGCACCGGCGGCGCCACCGACAGCAGCTTCTCCACGCCCTTCTTGGTGGCGGCGTAGAACTGGCCGCTCATCAGCCGCGCCAGGTAGCGGTTGAGCGCGCCCACCGGTGGCGAGATCGACATGTCGTTGTCGTTGAGCACCACCACCAGCGGCAGGTTTCTATAGACACCGGCGTTGTTCATCGCCTCGAAGGCCATGCCCGCGCTCATCGCCCCGTCGCCGATCACGGCGATGGCGACGCGATTCTCGCCCTGCGTCTTGGCGCCCAGCGCCATGCCCAGCGCGGCCGAGATCGAGGTGGAGGAATGCGCGGTGCCGAACGTGTCGTACGGGCTCTCGCTGCGGCGCGGGAAACCGGAGATGCCGTCCAGTTGGCGCAGTGTCGCCATCTGCCCGCGGCGGCCGGTCAGGATCTTGTGCGGATAGCTCTGGTGACCGACGTCCCACACGATACGGTCGTCCGGCGTGTTGAAGACGTAGTGCAGCGCGATGGTCAGCTCGACCGTGCCCAGGTTCGACGACAGGTGGCCGCCCGTCTGCGAGACGGATTCGAGCACGAAGGCGCGCAGCTCATCGGCCAGGGTGCCGAGCTGACGACGGTCCAGGCGGCGCAGCTCGGCCGGATCGTCGATGGTGTTCAGGAGTTCGTACGTCATGTGAGACCGCCTCTCGGGCGTCTAGGCAAAGACTTCTAACGTCTGTGCAGTGTTGTTCAGTGGCCACGCCGCACGATCAGGTCGGCCATCCCGGCCAGCCTGGCGGTGCGCGCTTCGCCCAGTTCGCGGGACAGCTGCACCACCGCCGCGCCCGCCGCGGCATGCAATTCATCGGCCAGTGCCCGCGCACGCTCCAGGCCGAGGATCGACACATAGGTCGGCTTGTCGTTGGCCTCGTCCTTGCCGGCGGTCTTGCCCAGCGTGGCGGTGTCGGCCGTCACGTCGAGGATATCGTCGACCACCTGGAACGCCAGCCCGACCGCGCCCGCGTAAGCATCCACCTGTTCCAGCGCCGCAGCATTCACGCCGGCGCACAGGGCGCCCATGCGCAGGCTCGCCCGCAGCAGCGCGCCCGCCTTCATGCGGTGCATGGTCTCCAGCGCTTCCTGCGACAGGGCCACGCCCACGCTCTGCAAGTCGATCGCCTGCCCGCCCGCCATGCCGAGCGAGCCGGACGCGCGCGCCAGTTCACCAACCAGCACCGCGCGCGTGGCCGGGCTCACCGCGCCAAGCTCGGCCAGCACGATGAAGGCCTGGGTCTGCAGCGCGTCACCCGCCAGCAGCGCCGTCGCTTCATCATAGGCGCGATGCACGGTCGGGCGGCCGCGGCGCAGGTCATCGTCGTCCATGCAGGGCATGTCGTCGTGGACCAGCGAATAAGCGTGGATCATTTCCACCGCGCAGCTCACACCGTCCAGCGCGTCGGGCGACGCCTCGCCCAGCGCCCCGGCGGCATGCACGAGCAGGGGGCGAACCCGCTTGCCCGCCCCCAGCGAGGCATAGCGCATCGCGGCATGCAAGCGCTGCGGCGCGACCGGCTCGCCAGGCAGGGCGCGTTCAAGCGCGCTTTCCGTCCGCGCAACGACGGACGCCATCCATTGGGCGAAATCGCTCATGCCCTGTCCTGTTCGTTCGCGCCTTCGTCCGCCAGGGGCTTCAGGGCATCGCCGTCGAGCACGCGCACCTGCTGCTCGACGCGCTCCAGCACCTGCTGGCAATACCTGACCAGTTCGGCCCCACGGCGATATGCCGCCAGCGAAGCTTCCAGCGGTAATTCACCGGACTCCATGCTGGCGACCAGGGTTTCGAGTTCAGCCATGGCCGCTTCATAGGAGGCCGGAGGCGCTGGAGGAGAAACGGTTGCGTCGCTCGGGGCGGCGTCTTGGGCACGAGGCATGCCGGTTGCGAAAAGGGAAGAACAGTCTGCCATTTTACGGCAATTCCACACGGGTTCCGCGTACCGGCCGCATCATGGTCCGCGGGCATCCCCGCCACGCCGGCGGGCCGGACAGGACCCGCGAGAGGGATCGTACACCGGCAAAATATGACAGAAATCAGCGACTTATCAGTGGCCCTGGGGTACAATCGGGCCTTCCTCCAAAGGCCGGGCCAGCGCACGCTGCTCCGCACAGCGGCCATGCCGCCTGCCGATGGCGTTCTTTCCCATATCGATTTTTCGATGGTTGGGTTGTTCACTGCTTTCACCGTTATTGGGAGTGGGGATAATGTCCAATCTCAGCACCGCGCTGAATCTGGTGCCGTCTGAAACCCAGCTGCCCGTCTCCACATACTTCGACGAGGCGCTGTACCAAACTGAAATCGAACGTCTGTTCAAGCATGGCCCCGGCTACGTCGGCCATGAACTGATGGTGCCCGAGGTGGGCGACTATCACACGCTTGCCGCCGAGGCCGAAGGCCGCGTGCTGGTGCGCAATCCGAACGGCGTCGAACTGCTATCCAACGTGTGCCGGCACCGCCAGGCGATCATGCTCAATGGGCGGGGCAATGCCCAGAATATCGTCTGCCCGCTGCACCGCTGGACGTACGACCTGAAGGGCGACCTGCTGGGCGCGCCGCATTTCGAGCAGCAGCCGTGCGTGCACCTGTCGCGCTCGCTGCTGCAGAACTGGAACGGCCTGCTGTTCGAGGGCAAGCGCGACGTGCGCAACGACCTCGCCCGCCTGGGCGTGGCGCGCGACCTCGACTTCTCCGGCTACATGCTCGACCACGTCGAGGTGCACGACTGCAACTACAACTGGAAGACCTTCATCGAGGTCTATCTGGAGGACTACCACGTCGTGCCCTTTCACCCCGGCCTCGGCCAGTTCGTCTCGTGCGACGACCTGACCTGGGAATTCGACGAGTGGTACAGCGTGCAGACGGTCGGCATCCACGCCGGCCTGCGCAAGCCCGGCACGCCGACCTACCAGAAGTGGCATGACGCCGTGCTGCGCTTCAACAACGGCGAGATGCCCAAGTACGGCGCGGTATGGCTGACGTACTACCCGAACGTGATGGTGGAGTGGTACCCGAACGTGCTGGTGGTCTCGACCCTGCATCCGATGGGCCCGACCAAGACCCGCAACGTGGTCGAGTTCTATTACCCGGAAGAAATCGTGCTGTTCGAGCGCGAATTCGTCGAGGCCGAGCGCGCCGCCTACATGGAGACCTGCATCGAGGACGACGAGATCGCCGAGCGCATGGATGCCGGCCGGCTGGCCCTGCTCAAGCGCGGCACCAGCGAGGTGGGGCCGTACCAGTCGCCGATGGAAGACGGTATGCAGCACTTCCACGAGTGGTACCGCCGCGTGATGGACTATTGATCCGTCCCCTTCGCGGCACCGCTGGCGCGCGAGCGCCAACGGAGTGACAATGCGAACGGTGCAGCCCGCGCGGCGTGCACCGTTTTTTTTCGCCCCACCCATGTCAACCGACCTCACCACGCAACTCGCCCAGCGGGCGGCCAGTTCCTCCCGCCAATCGCTCTGGATGGTGCTCGCGGCCTTCGCGTTCTCGGCGATGGGGGTGTGCGTCAAGCTGGCCTCGGCGCACTACAGCACCGGTGAGATCGTCTTCTACCGCAGCGTGATCGGCGTGGCGCTGATGGGGGCGGTGCTGTACCGCACGGGGGCCGGCGTGCGCACGCCCCACTTCGCCTCGCACATCAAGCGCAGCGTGTTCGGCGTGACCTCGCTGCTGCTGTGGTTCAGCTCGATCAGCCTGCTGCCGCTGGCCACCGCCATGACGCTCAACTACATGTCGCCGGTGTGGATCGCGCTCATCATCGGCGCCGGCGCCACGCTGGCCGGCAAGCCCGGCGGGGCCGACCGCAAGATGGTCACGTCGATCCTGATGTCGTTCGTCGGCGTGATCTGCCTGCTGCAGCCGAGCGTCGGTCCGTCGCAGATGACGGGCGGCATGGTCGGGCTGGTGTCGGGCGTGTTCACGGCGCTGGCCTACGTGGAAGTCCGCCAGCTGGGCGACCTGGGCGAGAACGAGGCGCGCATCGTCTTCTATTTCTCGCTGGTCAGCACGATCGCCGGCGGCGCGTGGATGCTGATCGACGGCATGCACGCGCACACCTGGCAGAGCGCCTGGCTGCTGGTGGCGGTGGGCCTGCTGGCCACGCTCGGCCAGACCGCCATGACGCGAGCCTACAAGCGCGGCAATACGCTGTTGACGGCCAACCTGCAATACACCGGCATCGTCTTTGCGAGCGGATGGGGCATGCTGCTGTGGCGCGATCACCTCAACGCACTGTCGTGGGTGGGCATGGCGCTCATCATCGGCAGCGGCATCGTCACCACGGTTATGCGCGCGCGCCAGTCGGGCGTCGCGCATCCGACACCGCAGACCGCCGTGTCGGGACCGGAAGCCGAGATCCATCCGGAAGTCTGACTCCGATTCTTCGATCCAGGAGACTGCCTGTATGAGCGAACGCGCTCCCCGCTATGCCACGCTGATCACCGCCCCCCAGCTCGCCGCGCTGCAGCAGAGCGCGCCCCGGAGCACGGTCGTGTTCGACTGCAGCTTCGATCTGGCCAACCCGGCCGCCGGGCGCGAAGCGTATCGCGCGAGCCACCTCCCCGGGGCGTTCTACCTGCACCTGGACAACGAGCTGTCGGGGCCGAAGACCGGCACCAACGGTCGCCATCCGCTGCCCGATGCCGATGCCTTCGTCGCCCGCATGCACGCGCTGGGCGTGAATGACGACACCCAGGTCGTCGCCTACGACCGGCAGGCCGGCATGTTCGCCGCGCGGCTGTGGTGGCTGATGCGCTGGGTCGGTCATGCCGATGTCGCCGTGCTCGACGGCGGGCTGCAGGCCTGGGAGGCCATGCACCTGCCGGTCGACAACGTGGTGCCGGACGAACTGCAGTTGAGCACCGCACCGGGCGACCTGAGCCGCAAGCCGTCCCTGGTACCGCTGATGACAGCCGACCTGGTGCTCAAGCGCCTGGGCCAGCCGGCCCTGCCGATCATCGATGCCCGCGCGCCGGACCGCTACCGCGGCGAGAACGAGACCCTCGACCCGGTCGGCGGCCACATCCCCGGCGCCCGCAACCGCTTCTTCCGCGACAACCTGCAGGCCGACGGCACCTTCAAGCCCGTGGCCCGGCTGCGCAGCGATTTCGAGGCCGTGCTGGCCGGCGCCCGGCCGGAGGACACCGTGCTGCAATGCGGCTCGGGCGTGACCGCCAGCCACAACCTGCTGGCGATGGAAGTGACCGGGCTGCCCGGCGCCGCGCTCTATGCCGGCTCGTGGAGCGAATGGGTCAGCGATCCCTCGCGCCCCGTGGCCACCGGACCGAATCCATGACGTCGGCGCCCGGCGTGACAAGCAAAAAGCCCGGCACTGCCGGGCTTTTCTCATGCGGCCCCGCTCGCCGGGCGATCAATGCGCATGATGGTGCAGACCGTCGGTCAGCAGGAAGATCATCGTGATGCCCGCCGTCACCAGCGCGATCTGCACGGCGGACTCCTGCCAGCGCGGCCGGCGCTTCATCTGCGGCATCAGATCGCACACGGCGATGTAGATGAAGCTGCTGGAGGCCACCACCAGAACGTAGGGAATCCACGCCGTCATGCGGTCCAGCAGGTAGTAGCCGAGCACCGCCCCCACCAGCGCGCACACGCTGCAGATCAGGTTGTAGACGAAGGCGCGCGTCTTGGAGAAGCCGGCGTTGAGCAGCACCATGAAATCGCCGATCTCCTGCGGGATCTCGTGCGCCGCGATCGCCAGCGCGGTGACGATGCCCACGCGCGTGTCCGCCAGGAAGGCCGCGGCGATGACGATGCCGTCGGAGAAGTTGTGCAGGCCGTCGCCCACCAGGATCATCAGCCCGCTACGGCCCGCCTCCTGTCTGTCATGGCCGTGGTGGTGGCCATGGCCGTCGCCCTCGTGATGGTGCGAATGGCGGATCAGCGAGATCTTCTCCAGCAGGAAGAACCCCAGCAGCCCCGCCAGCAGCGTGGCGAACAGGGCGTGGGTATTGGGCTCGATGCCGTGGTGCGCCTCGAACGCCTCGGGCAGCGAGTGCAGCAACGAAGTCGCCAGCAGCACGCCGACGGAGAAACTGACCATGCGGTCAACCACACGCGCCAGCACGGTCAGCGACAGGGCTGCGGCGCCGGCCATGCTACCAATGCCGGACAGCGCAGTAGCGAGAAGAATGCCTAACAGGGTGGAATCAGCGGTCATGTGGCGGTCGCCAACAAACGCAACAGAGTTGCAAGAAGGAAGCCATTGTATGCGCCTTTGCCGACCTTTGCCAGCGCCACCGCAAAACAAAAGGCCCACGCGGGGCCTTTTCGGGCAGGGCGCTGGCGGGACGGCTACTCCACGCCGTGGTCCTTGAACCAGGCCAGACACTTCTTCCAGCCGTCCTCGGCATCCGCCTTGACATAGCTGGGCCGGTAGTCGGCATGGAAGGCGTGGCCGGCGTTCGGGTAGACGACGATGCGCGACGCCTTGGCCTTGGGATTGGCGGACTTCTCCAGCGCGTCCTTCATGGCATTGACGGCGTCCTGCGTGATGCCGGTATCCTTGGCGCCGTACAGGCCCAGCACCGGCACCTTCAGGTCGGCCACCCTGTCGATCGGGAAGGCCGGCTGCAGCGCGGTCGCATTGCCCTTCAGGTGGCCATACCACGCCACCGCAGCCTGGATGTCCGGGCTGTGTTCGGCGAACAGCCAGGTCTGGCGCCCGCCCCAGCAGAAACCGGTGATGCCGATGCGCGCCGGATCGCCGCCGTTCTGCTTGATCCACGCCACCGTGGCCTCCAGGTCGCCGGTGACCTGCGCGTCGGGTACCTTGGAGATCAGGTTGGCCTGCAGTTCCTGGATGGTGCCGTACGACTGCGGGTCGCCCTGGCGCGCGAACAGGTCCGGCGCGATGGCGAGATAGCCGAGCTTGGCGAAGCGCCGGCAGACATCGGCGATGTATTCATGCACGCGGAAGATCTCGCTGACGACGATCACCGTCGGCAGCTTGGTCTTGCCTTCCGGCTGGGCACGGTAGGCCGGCATCTTGAAATCGCCGACGGGCACGGTCACCTCGCCCGCCGTCAGCCCGTTGAAATCGGTGTGGATGGCCTGCGCCGACACCGGCAGCACCGCTAACGCAAACGCCGACCCCAGCGCCGTCTTCACGAAGCTGCGGCGATCGAAGCCGCGGCCGGGCACCAGACTTTCCACTTCTGCATCAAGCTCATGCATTGCACTCTCCCAAGCGCCCGAAGGCAACGACGGTCAACGAGACGGCTAGTGTAGCTTGACCCGCGGATTGGTCTTGCTGCGCAGCCAGTGCGTGACGGTATCCAGCGCCATGCGCACGAAGCCGTGCAGCGCCATCACGTGCATGCGGTAGAGCGAGGTGTACATCAGCCGCGCCATCATCCCTTCGATGAACATCGTGCCGCCGATCAGCCCGCCCATCAGGCTGCCGACCGCGCTGAAGTGGCCGAGCGACACCAGCGAGCCCAGGTCCTTGAAGCCGAACGGCTCCACCGGCTTGCCTTCCAGCCGGCGGCACAAGGCTTTGTACAGATAGGTCGCCTGCTGGTGCGCGGCCTGGGCGCGCGGCGGCACGCTGGCCGATGCCTCGGGCCACGGGCAGCTCGCGCAATCGCCGAAGGCATAGATGGCGTCATCGCCTTCCGCCTGCAGCGTGCGCGAGACGACCACCTGCCCCAGCTTGTTCACCGGCAGCCCCAGCTCGCCCAGGATCGACGGCGCGCGGATGCCCGCCGCCCATACGGTCAGATCGGCCGGGATCGACTTGCCGCTGGCCGTGTTGACCGCGCTGCCGGTGACCTCGATGACGCGCTCGCCGGTGATCACGTCCACGTTCAGCTTGTGCAGCAGCTTGGTGGTCTCGGTGGAGACAGGTTCGGACAGGGCGGCCAGGATGCGCGGGCTCCCTTCGATCAGGTGGATGCGGATATCGCGGCGCGGGTCCAGCTTGTGCAGGCCGTAGGCTGCCAGCACGTGCGCGGTGTTGCGCAGTTCCGCCGACAGCTCCACGCCGGTCGCGCCCGCACCGACGATGGCGATGTCCACCTGCGCGCGCGCATCGCCCACGCCGTTCTGCGCGCGCATGCACGCAGAAATCAGCTTGCGACGGAAGCGCTCGGCCTGCGACGCGGCGTCCAGCGCGATGGCATGCTCGGCCGTGCCCGGCACGCCGAAGAAATGCGTCACGCTGCCGATGGCGAGCACCAGCACGTCATAGGCGATGGCGCGCTCGGGCAGCACCTCGGTGCCGTCGGCATCGATGCAGCCGGAAACGGTGATGATCTTGGCGGCGCGGTCCAGGCCCTTCAGTTCGCCCTGCTGGAACTCGAAGCCGTGCCAGCGCGCCTGGGCGGCGTATTCGAGCTGGTGGGTGTTCGGGTCCATGCTGCCGGCGGCCACTTCGTGCAGCAGCGGCTTCCAGATGTGCGTCGGGTTGCGGTCGACCAAGACGACCCGCGCGGCGCGGCGCTTGCCGAGCTTGTCACCCAGGCGCGTTGCCAGTTCCAGCCCGCCGGCGCCACCGCCGACCACTACGATGCGCGGACCACCCGCGCCATCCACCTGCCCTGCCATGCTGCTACTCCTGTGAGTCTTGTGATCTTCCGGTTGCAGTTTGCTGCAACGCAACATCCGCCGCAACCCCGCCCGCCGTGATAAGGCGGATCCGGTACAACGCTGCGCTATCCGCACCGCCGCTGCCTCGGCAGCCAACGGCCTGCGACAGCCCGCCGCAGCGCGCCCGTCAATGGGCCTCTTCCCAATTCGAGCCGACACCCACCTCGGCCACCAGCGGCACGCGCAGCGACGCTACGTCGCACATCAGCTCGGGCAGTCGATCGCGCACCCGCGCCAGTTCGTCCTGCGGGACTTCCAGCACCAGTTCGTCGTGCACCTGCATGACCAGGCGCGTGCGCATCGGCGCGCCGGGCTTGCCGGCGTTGGGCGAGCCTTCCAGCCAGTCCTGCACGGCCAGCATCGACAGCTTGATGAGGTCGGCGGCGGTACCCTGCATGGGCGCATTGATGGCGGCGCGCTCGGCGGCCTGGCGACGCGGGCCGTTGCCGCCGTTGATGTCGGGCAGCCACAGGCGGCGGCCGAACACCGTTTCGACATAGACGCGTTCGTGCGCGACCTGGCGGGTCTCGTCCATGTAGCGGGCCACGCCGGGGTAGCGGGCGAAGTACCGGTCGATATAAAGCTTGGCGGCGTCGCGGCCGATGCCGAGGTTGCTCGCCAGCCCGAATGCGCTCATGCCGTAGATGAGGCCGAAGTTGATGACCTTGGCGTAGCGGCGCTGCTCGGCCGTGACCTCCAGCGGCGTCACGCCGAAGACTTCGGCCGCGGTGGCGCGGTGCACGTCCTGGCCTTCGCGGAAGGCGCGCATCAGGCCATCGTCCTCGGACAGGTGGGCCATGATGCGCAGCTCGATCTGCGAGTAGTCGGCCGAGACGATCACGCTGCCCGCCGGCGCCACGAACGCCTCGCGGATGCGCCGCCCTTCTTCCGTGCGCACCGGGATGTTCTGCAGGTTCGGGTCGGTCGAGGCCAGCCGGCCCGTGACGGCGGTCGCCTGCCCGTAGGTGGTGTGGACCCGGCCGGTCTGCGGGTTGACCATCTTCGGCAGCTTGTCGGTGTAGGTGGACTTGAGCTTGGCCAGGCCGCGGAAGTCGAGCAGCAGCTTGGGCAGCGGGTAGTCCTCGGCCAGCTTCTGCAGCACTTCTTCGTCGGTCGACGGCGCGCCGCTGGCGGTCTTCTTGACCACCGGCAGCTTGAGCTGCGTGAAGAAAATCTCGCCGATCTGCTTGGGCGAGTTCAGGTTGAACGGCTGGCCGGCCAGGGCGAAGGCCTGCTGCTCGAGCTCCAGCAGGCGCTGGCCGAGCTCGGCACTCTGCCTGGCCAGGCGCTCGGCATCGACCAGCACGCCGTTGCGCTCCATCTTCTGCAGCACGATGGAGGTCGGCATCTCGATCTGCTCGTAGACGTAGCGCAGCTTGTCGTCCTCGGTCACCTTGGGATACAGCGCGCGGTGCAAGCGCAGCGTGATGTCGGCGTCTTCGGCGGCGTATTCGGTGGCGCGGTCGAGCGCCACTTCATCGAAGCCGATCTGCGCCGCGCCCTTGCCGCAGACCTCTTCGTAGGTGATGGTCTTCAGGTGCAGCACGCGCTCGGCCAGCGCGTCCATGCCATGGTTGCGGTGCGAGGCCAGCACGTACGACTGCAGCATGGTGTCGTGCGCGATGCCGCGCAGCGCGATGCCATGGTTGGCAAACACGTGCGCGTCGTACTTCAGGTGCTGACCGACCTTTTTGCGGGTCTCGTCCTCCAGCCACAGTTTCATGCGCGACAGCACGGCCTCGCGCGACAGCTGCGCGGCGTTATCCAGCCCCGATACGTCGGGCCCGCGGTGCGCGACCGGGATGTAGCACGCCTGGCCCGGCTGGACCGACAGCGAGATGCCGACCAGCTGCGCCAGCATCGGGTCGATCGAGGTCGTCTCGGTATCGATGCAGACGAGCTCGGACGTGTCCAGCAACCGCATCCAGGACTCGAGCTGCGCTTCGGTGGTGACGGTTTCGTACTTGACTTCGGCCGGTGGCGTTTCGACATCGAACAGGCTGGCCTGTTGATGCGCCGCGGCCTCCGGTGCGTATTGCTTGACGGGCGTGGCGGCCTTGCGCGCCGCGCCCACGCTGCGGGTATCCGGCAGCGATTCGCCGGCGGCCTCGCGCAGCCAGGTCTTGAAGCCGTAGCGGCTGAAGAAGTCGACCAGCTTGGCGCGATCCTCGCCGCCATCGACGAGGGCTTCGAGGGTCGGGACCTCCGTGGCGAGATCGCAGTCGGTCTTGACGGTCAGCAGTGCGCGTCCCTTGGGCAGCCAATCGAGCGTGTTGCGCAGGTTCTCGCCGACCACGCCTTTGATCTCGCCGGCGCGGGCGATCACGTTGTCGAGCGAGCCGTATTCGCCCAGCCACTTGACCGCTGTCTTCGACCCCACCTTGGGCACGCCCGGCACATTGTCCACGGTGTCACCGATCAGCGACAGATAGTCCACGATCTTCTCGGGCGGCACGCCGAACTTGGCCAGCACGCCGGCCGGATCGAGCGTCTCGTTGCTCATGGTGTTGACCAGCGTGACATGGTCATTCACCAGTTGGGCGAGGTCCTTGTCGCCGGTCGAGACGACGGTCCGGATGCCCTCCCGGGCGGCGCGTTCGGTCAGCGTGCCGATCACGTCGTCGGCCTCCACGCCGTCGACCACCAGGATGGGCCAGCCGAGCGCGCGCACGGCTTCGTGGATGGGCTCGATCTGCTGGCGCAGGTCGTCGGGCATCGGCGCCCGGTGCTCCTTGTAGGCGGGATACAGCTCGTCGCGGAAGGTCTTGCCTTTAGCGTCGAAAACGCAAGCGCTATACTTGGCCGGGTAGTCGTTGCGCAGTTTGCGCAGCATGTTCACGATGCCGTAGATGGCCCCCGTAGGAAACCCTTCTCCATTGCGCAAGTCGGGCAGTGCGTGATAAGCACGGTACAGATAACTCGAGCCATCGACGAGCAACAGCGTTTCTTGACTTTCCGACATTACCATGGACTCTAATGTGACTGGAACGCCCAACGACGTTTCCGACAATGACGCTTCCGCTGAAGGTGGCGTGGCGAAGCAGGCCGCCGGCGTGTCCGCGGCCGAGTTGACCGGCGTGCGGCCGGCCCATCAGTCCACGCCGGCCGACATGGACGTCAACGTGACGGTCGGCACCGTCGGCGGCGAGCATCCGGCAGCGGATGCCCCCGGCCGATCCGACACCGCCCAGGGTCGCGCTGAACGCAAGATGATCCCCAGCCTGCGGGCACTTGCCGACGAGGAGCGCGCCACCGCAAAGAAAGCGCGCGCCTCCTGGCAGATGTTCACGATTATGGCAGAGTTCATCGAGGCGACCGAGTACCTCTCGGAGATCCGCCCGGCGGTCTCGATCTACGGCAGCGCGCGCCTGCGCGAGGATTCGCCGTACTACCAGCGCACCATCGACATCGCCCGGCTGTTCTCGGATGCGGGCTTTGCCGTCATCTCCGGCGGCGGGCCCGGCATCATGGAAGCGGCCAACAAGGGCGCGCACGGCGGCAAGTCGGCCAGTGTCGGCCTGAACATCGAACTGCCGCACGAGCAGCAGGGCAATCCGTATCAGGACATCTCGATGCGCTTCCGCCATTTCTTCACGCGCAAGGTCACCTTCGTGAAGAACTCGGATGCCTTCATTGTGATGCCCGGCGGCTTCGGCACGCTGGATGAACTGGCCGAGGTGCTCACGCTGATCCAGACCGGCAAGTCGCGCAACGTGCCGGTGGTGATGTTCGGCAGCCGCTTCTGGAAGGGCCTGCTCGACTGGTTCCGCTTCACGCTGTTGCCGATGGGCCTGATCGCCGAGCACGACCTCGATATCATGCGCATCGTCGACGAACCCAAGGACGCGCTCGACGCGGTCTACGAGTTCTACGAGAAGCGCGAAGGCATCTCGCCGATCCCGCCGAAGGAAGAGATGTTCTACCTGTAAGCATCGGCACCTGCCGAATGGACGATGGCGAGGCTCCCGGACTGTTAGAATGTGAAGTCCCGGACCATTGCTGGAGTCCATCATGGATTCGCTGTTTTCCCCGGCAGTCTACGCTGTCCCGCGCGTGCGCCTGATGCGCCATGCGGGCGCGCTGGCCGCCCTCGCCGCCTGCCTTTTCGTCCTGCCCGTCCTGCCCGCGCACGCCGAGGTGACGCCGGACAGCGCCGGCCTCGACCTGCCCGACGTGAAGGCCATCAACAACCAGCCGATCGCCAAGCCGACGCGCGGCTCGGTCAACCACGAGACCGTCAAGCCGAGCTTCCAGTACCGCGACAACGACGGCACCCAGATCGAGGAATACCGCTTCAAGGGCCAGGCCCCCGACATCCATGTCAAGTCCGGCATGGGGACGTCGTACCAGATGAGCAAGCCCGAAGACAGCTCGCCGCGCATCCGCGAGCGCGACGGCGACAACAGCCGCCTGCCCTCGGTCAACATCCTGAAGTTCTGAGATCCGCGCCGCCGTGCCGGCGCCGTGCGGCGGTCCAGCCCACCTGGCCGCCGCGTTTTCCTTTTACCGTTTTCCGTTTCATAGCATGGCTGTTTTCACCCCGGTCACCGACGCCGAGATCGCCCTCTGGCTGGAGCAATACGACGTGGGCAAGGTCCGCGCATTGCGCGGCATTCCCTCGGGGATCGAAAACACCAACTTCTTCCTGACCACGGAGAAGGACGGTGCCACGCACGACTACGTCGTCACGCTGTTCGAGCGACTGACCGGCGAGCAACTGCCGTTCTACCTGTACCTGATGCAGCATCTGGCGCAGCACGACATCTGCGTACCGGCGCCGATTCCCGGCCGTGACGGCGCGATCCTGCGCCCGCTCAAGGGCAAGCCGGCGACCATCGTGACGCGCCTGCCGGGCCGCTCGAACCTGGCCCCCACAGTGGACGAATGCGCCATCGTCGGCGACATGCTGGCGCGCATGCACCTGGCCGGCCGCGACTACCCGCGGCACCAGCCCAACCTGCGCAGCCTGGCGTGGTGGAACGAAGTGGTGCCGGACATCCTGCCCTTCGTGCAGGGCGCCACGCGCGAACTGCTGGCCGCCGAGCTGGCCCACCAGCAGCGCGTCTTCGCCAGCCCCGACTACGCCGCCCTGCCCGAGGGCCCGTGCCATTGCGACCTGTTCCGCGACAACGTGCTGTTCGAGCCGGCCGCCGACGGCCAGCCCGAACGCCTGGGCGGCTTCTTCGATTTCTATTTCGCCGGCGTCGACAAATGGCTGTTCGATGTGGCAGTGACGGTCAACGACTGGTGCGTCGACCTCGCCACCGGCGCACTCGATGCCGGACGGACGCGCGCCATGCTGCGTGCCTACCACGCGGTGCGGCCTTTCACCGACGCGGAAACCCGCTACTGGCGGGACATGCTGCGCGCCGCTGCCTATCGCTTCTGGGTGTCGCGCTTGTGGGACTTCCACCTGCCGCGCGATGCCGAACTGCTGCAGCCCCATGATCCGACCCACTTCGAGCGCGTGCTGCGCGAACGGGTACGCACCGAGGGGCTGACACTGGATATTCCCGAACCATGCAACTGATTGAAGTTTCCGGCAAGCAGGGCTACGTCTGGCTGCGCCAGGGTGCGTGGCTGTTCCGCAAGAACCCGATCGGGTTCCTGCTGCTGCTGTTCATCTACCTGTTCACCGTCAACCTGCTGATGGTGCTGTTGCCGCCCATCGGCGTGATCGCCATCCTGCTGGCCAATCCGGCCATCTTCGTGGGCTTCATGTCGGCGTGCCGCGATACCGTGGCGGGCAAGCGCATCGGCCCGACATCGCTGGTCGCCGGCTTCCGGGCTTATGGCAAGGACGCGCTGCGCGGCCTGCTGCGACTGGGCGCGCTGTACTCGGTACTGGTGCTGATCGTCAGCGGCCTGCTGATGACAATGGTCGATGTCGACACGCTGACGACGATACTGAGCGACAAGCCGCTCACCGTCGACGCCATCCGCGAGTTCTACCTGGCCATGGTGATGGGCTCGGTGCTCTACATCCCGGTGGCGGTGCTGTTCTGGTTTTCGCCGCTGCTGGTGGCGTGGCACGGCATTCCGGTCGGCAAAGCGCTGTTCTTCAGCTGGATGGCAGTGTGGCGCAACCGCGCGACGTTCATCCTTTACGGCGTGCTGTTCGCCGTGCTGCTGATTGCGGTGCCGCTGTTCATCGATGCGCTGTTCGCCTCGGGCGGCGCCAACAATATCGCCCCGCTGATCGCCACGCCGTACCGGATCCTGGTGATGGCGGTGCTGTACTGCTCGTTCTACGCCACCTATCGCGGCTGCTTCAACGTGACGCAGGCCGCCGGCCAGACCACCGACACCACCGCCTGATCGCCCGGCCCCGGCCCGGCGCGCGGGCCCGGTCAGTTGGTCAGTTGATCGGGTCCAGCTTGGCGATGCCCAGCGCCAGCACCTTCACGCCGTGGCGGTTGAACTTGATGTGGGCGCGCGCATCGGCGCCCTCGCCTTCCAGCGTCGTGATGACGCCCTCCCCGAACTTGCTGTGGAACACCGACTGGCCGACGCGGAAGCCGGTCCCGGCCGCGCGCTTGGTATCGGCGTAGGTGTTGCCGGTGTCCATGCCGCCGGTCGGGCGACCGGTGTAAGCCTCGCCATCGCCGCGCTCGGGGCGCTTGAACCAGTCGCGGCCCCAGGCGCTGTCGCCTTGCGCGCCCTGCGCACGGCGCGTGGGGCTGTAGCCGGCATGCTGCGGCGTCAGCCACTTCAGCGCCTCTTCCGGCAGCTCGTCGAAGAAGCGCGAGCGGATGTGGTAGCGGATCTGCCCGTGCAGCACGCGGCTCTGCGCAAACGATAGATACAGGCGCTCGCGCGCCCGGGTGATGGCCACGTACATCAGGCGGCGCTCTTCTTCCAGGCCGTCGGTGTCCTGCAGGCTGTTCTCGTGCGGGAACAGGCCCTCCTCCAGACCGGTGATGAAGACGACGTGAAACTCCAGCCCCTTGGCGGCGTGCACGGTCATCAGCTGCACCGCGTCCTGGCCGGCCTGGGCCTGGTTGTCGCCGGCCTCCAGCGAGGCATGCGTCAGGAAGGCGACCAGCGGCGTCATCTCCATCGGCACCCCGTCGGCGACCAGCTCGGCAACCGCATCGCTGCCCCGAAGTTCACCCGCTTCCCCGCCCTCGATGCGCAGCATCCCATCGTGGCGCGTCGGCAGTGCCGTGGCGACGGCATCGACGCCATAGCCCTCCTCGGCCACGAAAGCCTGGGCGGCGGTCACCAGTTCCTGCAGGTTCTCGATGCGGTCGAGACCTTCCTTCTCGCCCTGGTAGTGCGTGATGAGGCCGCTGGCGTGGATCACGTGCTGGACGATCTCCGGCAGCGTCATTTGGCGCGTGTCGGCGCGCATCTGTTCGATCAGCCGCACGAACGCCGCGAGCTTCGTCCCCGCCGCGCCGGTCAGGTACGGCACCGACGCCGCCAGCGAGACCCCGTACAGCCTGGCCGCATCCTGCAGTTGCTCCAGCGACCGCGCCCCGACGCCGCGCGCCGGGAAATTGACCACGCGGCCGAAGGCGGCATCGTTGTCCGGGTTCTCCAGCAGTTGCAGATAGGCCAGCGCGTGCTTGATTTCAGCGCGCTCGAAGAAGCGCAGCCCGCCGTAAACCTTGTAGGGGATGCCCACCGAGAACAGTGCATGCTCGATCACCCGCGACTGCGCATTGCTGCGGTACAGGATGGCGATCTCGGAGCGCGCCGTGCCGCTGGCGATGCGATCGCGGATCTCGTCGACGATCCAGCCGGCCTCCTGCCCGTCGGTGGCGGACTGGTAGACGCGCACCGGCTCGCCATGGCCGGCGTCGGTGCGCAGGTTCTTGCCGAGGCGGCGAGTGTTGTGGGCGATCAGGTGGTTGGCCGTATCCAGGATGTTGCCGTGCGAACGGTAGTTCTGCTCCAGCTTGATGCGGTGCCCGACATGGAATTCGCGCTCGAAGTCCACCATGTTGCCGACGTTGGCGCCACGGAAGGCATAGATGCTCTGGTCGTCGTCGCCCACGGCGAAGATGGCGTTGGGCGTGGCGCCCGTCTCACCCAGGCCTGCCAGGATCTTCAGCCAGGCGTATTGCAGGCGGTTGGTGTCCTGGAACTCGTCGACCAGGATGTGCCTGAAGCGCCGCTGATAGTGCACGCGAATCGCATCGTTGTAGCGCAGCAGCTCGTAGCAGCGCAGCAGCAGCTCGGCAAAGTCGACCACGCCCTCGCGCTGGCATTGCGCGTCGTAGGCGGCGTACAGGTCGGCCATGCGGCGGTCGAATTCATTGGCGATCTCCAGATCGCCCGCGCGCCGGCCCTGCTCCTTGGCGCCGTTGATGAAGTACTGGACGCTCTTGGGCGGAAACTTCTCGTCGTCGACGTTCAGCGACTTGAGCAGGCGCTTGATGGACGAGAGCTGATCCTGCGTATCGAGGATCTGGAAGGTCTGCGGCAGCCCGGCGTCGCGGTAATGCGCGCGGAGCAGCCGGTTGCACAGGCCGTGGAAGGTGCCGATCCACATGCCGCGCGTGTTGATCGGCAGCATGGCGGACAGCCGGGAGGTCATCTCCTTGGCCGCCTTGTTGGTAAAGGTGACAGCCAGCACACCCGACGGCGACACCCGGCCGCTCTGGACCAGCCAGGCGATGCGGGTGGTCAGCACGCGCGTCTTGCCGCTGCCCGCCCCCGCCAGGATCAGCGCCGACTCGTCGGGAAGTGTGACGGCGGTGCGTTGTTCGGGGTTCAGATGGGCGAGCAGGTCGGACATGCGGAAAGGGCCTTTGCGGAATCCGGAAATTATACCGGTCACCTCCCCCGCTTCGCCCGTGCCTGACACCGACAGGCCGTATAATTCCAGCCTTTCGCCCGCCATTTTTCCGGGCCAAACGTCTTTTTGCGCCCCTTCCCAGCATGACCGATCCGAACCAGTCCCTCGCCAAGAGCTTCGAACCCGCCGCCATCGAGCAGAAGTGGAGCGCGGCGTGGGAAGCGATGGGCGTCTCCCGCGCCACGCTCGAAGCCGGCCGCCCGGATTTCTGCATCCAGCTGCCGCCGCCGAACGTGACGGGCACGCTGCACATGGGGCACGCCTTCAACCAGACCATCATGGACAGCCTCGCGCGCCACGCGCGCATGCAGGGCGCCAACACGCTGTGGGTGCCGGGCACCGACCACGCCGGCATCGCCACGCAGATCGTGGTGGAGCGCCAACTGGACGCGCAGGGTGTCTCGCGCCATGACCTGGGCCGCCCGGCCTTCGTCGAAAAGGTCTGGGAATGGAAAGAGCAATCGGGCTCGACCATCACCCGGCAGATCCGTCGCATGGGCGCCTCGATCGACTGGGAGCGCGAGTACTTCACGATGGACCCGAAGATGTCGCGCGCGGTCAGCGACGTGTTCGTGCGCCTGTACGAGCAGGACCTGATCTACCGCGGCAAGCGCCTGGTCAACTGGGACCCGGTGCTGGGCACCGCCGTGTCCGACCTGGAAGTCGTGAGCGAGGAAGAAGACGGCGCGCTGTGGCACATCCGCTATCCGCTGGCCCAGCCCGATGCCAAGACCGGCCTCACGCACCTGACGGTCGCCACCACGCGCCCGGAAACCATGCTCGGCGACGTGGCGGTGATGGTGCATCCGGAAGACGAGCGCTACGCCCACCTGATCGGCCAGGCCGTGCGCCTGCCGCTGTCCGGTGATGCCGACGCGCTGGATGCCGTGCAATGGCGCGAGATTCCCATCATCGGCGACGAATACGTCGACCGCGAATTCGGCACCGGCGTGGTCAAGGTGACCCCGGGCCACGACTTCAACGACTACGCCGTCGGCCAGCGCCACGACCTGCCGCAGATCTCGGTACTGACGCTGGAGGCGAAGATCGCCGACACCGCGCCCGCGACCTATCGCGGCATCGACCGCTTCGAGGCCCGCAAGCGCATCGTGGTGGACCTGGAAACCCTGGGCCTGCTGGCCGAAGTGAAGAAGCACACGCTGATGGTGCCGCGCGGCGACCGCACCGGCGTCATCATCGAGCCGATGCTGACCGACCAGTGGTTCGTCGCCATGAGCAAGCCGGCACCGGAAGGCACGCGCTTCCCCGGCCGCTCGATCGCCGAGGTGGCGCTGGACGCGGTGCAGAGCGGCAAGATCAAGCTGGTGCCCGAGCAGTGGGTCAACACCTACAACCAGTGGCTCAACAACATCCAGGACTGGTGCATCTCGCGCCAGCTGTGGTGGGGCCACCAGATTCCGGCGTGGTATGACGAGGCCGGCAACGTCTACGTCGCCCGCGATGAAGACGACGCCCGCGCCCAGGCCGCCGCGCGCGGCCACACCGGCGCCCTCACGCGTGACGACGACGTGCTCGACACGTGGTTCTCGGCGGCGCTGGTGCCGTTCTCCTCGCTGGGCTGGCCGGCCGATACGCCGGAACTGAAGCACTTCCTGCCCTCCACCGTGCTGGTGACGGGCTACGACATCATCTTCTTCTGGGTGGCGCGCATGGTCATGATGACCCTGCACTTCACCGGCGAGGTGCCCTTCCAGACCGTCTACGTGCATGGCCTCGTGCGCGACTCGGAAGGCAAGAAGATGAGCAAGTCCGAAGGCAACACGCTCGATCCGGTCGACCTGATCGACGGCATCGCGCTGGAGCCGCTGCTGGCCAAGCGCACCACCGGCCTGCGCCGCCCGAAGGACGCCCCCAACGTCGAGAAGCGCACGCGCAAGGAATTCCCGGAAGGCATCCCCGCCTTCGGCGCCGACGCGCTGCGCTTCACCTTTGCGTCGCTGGCCACGCTGGGCCGCAACATCAACTTCGACTCCGGCCGCTGCGAGGGCTACCGCAACTTCTGCAACAAGCTGTGGAACGCCACCCGCTTCGTGCTGATGAACACCGAGGGCCAGGACTGCGGCCTGCAGGACTGCGTCGGCGACTGCGGCCCGGAAGGCACCCTGCACTTCTCGCCGGCCGACCACTGGATCGTGTCGCTCTTGCAGCGCGTGGAAACCGAAGTCGAAAAGGGCTTCGCCGACTACCGCTTCGACAATATCGCCAACGCCATCTACAAATTCGTCTGGGACGAATACTGCGACTGGTACCTGGAGCTGGCCAAGGTGCAGATCCAGACCGGCACGCCGGCCCAGCAGCGCGCCACCCGCCGCACCCTGCTGCGCGTGCTGGAGACGGTGTTGCGCCTGGCGCATCCGATCATCCCGTTCATCACCGAGGAGCTCTGGCAAAAGGTCGCGCCGATGGCCGGCCGCGCCAAGGGCGACGGCACCGAGAGCCTGGCGCTGCAGGCATACCCGCGCGCCGTGCTGGCCAAGATCGACGAGCAGGCCGAGCAGTGGGTGCAGCAGCTCAAGACGCTGGTCGATGCCTGCCGCAACCTGCGCGGCGAGATGAACATCTCCCCGGCGCAGCGCGTGCCGCTCTACGCCCACGGCGACGCCGAATTCCTGCAGGCCGCCGCGCCCTATGTGCAAGCGCTGGGCAAGCTGTCGGAAGTGAAGGTCTACACCGATGCCGCCGCCATGGAGCAGGACGGCGCGGGCGCGCCGGTCGCCATCGTCGGTGAGAACAAGCTGCTGCTGAAGATCGAGATCGACGTGGCCGCCGAGCATGCGCGCCTGTCGAAGGAGATCGATCGCCTGCGCGGCGAGATCGTCAAGTGCGAAGCCAAGCTGGGCAACGAATCGTTCGTCGCCCGCGCGCCGGCGGCCTTGGTGGAACAGGAACAGAAGCGCCTGGCGGACTTCAAGGCCACGCTCGGCAAGCTCGAAGCCCAGATCGCGCGCCTGCCGGTGCAGACCGCCTGAGCAAGCGCAACGAACCTATAACGATACCAAGGAAACCCGATGCAACGCGTCACCAAAGCCGTCTTCCCCGTTGCGGGACTGGGAACCCGCTTCCTGCCCGCCACCAAGGCCAGCCCGAAGGAAATGCTGCCGGTGGTCGACAAACCCCTGATCCAGTACGCCGTGGAAGAAGCCATGGCGGCCGGCATCACCGAGATGATCTTCGTGACCGGCCGCAGCAAACGCGCCATCGAAGACCACTTCGACAAGGCCTACGAGCTGGAAGCCGAGCTGGAAGCCAAGCAGAAGACCGCGCTGCTCGAAGTGGTGCGCTCGATCAAGCCTGCGCACGTGGACTGCTTCTACGTGCGCCAGCCGGAAGCGCTGGGCCTGGGCCACGCGGTGCTGTGCGCCGAAAAACTGGTCGGCAACGCGCCCTTCGCGGTCATCCTGGCCGATGACCTGCTGGACGACAATCCGCCGGTGATGAAGCAGATGGTCGACCTGTACGACCACTACAACTGCTCGGTGATCGGCGTGGAAGAGATCGAGCGCGAGCAGAGCCGCTCGTATGGCGTGGTCGACGGCCGCCCGTGGGAAGAGGACGGCAGCGTGATCAAGATGTCGGGCATCGTCGAAAAGCCGGCGCCGGAAGATGCGCCGTCCAACCTGGGCGTGGTCGGCCGCTACATTCTCACGCCGCGTATCTTCGACCACATCCGCAACATCAAGCCGGGCGCGGGCGGCGAGCTCCAGCTCACGGACGCGATCCAGTCGCTGCTGTCAGCCGAGCAGGTGCTGGCCTACCGCTACAAGGGTGTGCGCTACGACTGCGGCAGCAAGCTGGGTTACCTGAAGGCGACAGTGGAGTTCGCCCTCAAGCATAACGAAGTCGCCCGGGAATTCCGCGAGTACCTTGCCTCGCGCGGCTGAGCATCCGGCTCCGTTGTAAAAAAACCCGCGACAGCTCGCGCTGCGCGGGTTTTTTGTTGGCCATGCAGGCCGTCACATCCTGGGCAATGCCCGCTTATTGCGGTGCCGGCAGGGGCGTGATCGTCTGCTTGAGCAGGCTCCAGTACGAGCTGGTCGAGTACGGCAGCATCTGCTCGACGTAGTTCCACCAGAAGTAGCCGCCGATGAAGCGCGGATCCCCGGCCATCTGCTTGGCGCCCATCGGGTAGTACGTCTTGATCAGGTTCTGCTGCACCGAGGTCGGCGCGTAGATGCTGGAGGTGCCAACCTCACCGAAGCCCACCTTGGCCATCGGGAAAACCTGCTCCAGCAGCTTGAAGTCGCTCGTCCACGACGGGCTCAGGCCCTGGCAGTCCTGGTACGGGTAGTAGCTGAACGGGCGTAGTCCGCACCCTGGCGCACGCGCGCGGGCAGGAAGGTCGTCGCCCAGGTGCGCCACGAGTCCATCGGCAGTTGCCAGCAGTTGTTGCCCTTGCCGTCGTCGTTGTAGTACAGCGTCACGGCAGTCAGGCCACCATTGGCTTTCACGATGTCGTACGCTGCCGCCACCATGTTGCCGATGTCCGTCTCTTCAGACGTGGCAACCGAGGTCGGACCGTTCGGGTCGGTGCGCAGCCATTCGCCATTGATCTCGTTGGCGATTTCCCACACGTCCACCACGTTCTTCAGCGTACCCACCAGTTCCTGCGTGCGTGCCGTGTAGGTCGACAGATCGGTGGGGAAGTAGTACGAGTCCATGACCTCGCCCATCACGTAGGCAACGGCATGGAGCTTCACCAGCGCCGGATAGTAATCCGCTGCGGTCGTGCCCGGATCGAACACCACTCGCACCGTCGGCTTGTACGGCAAGTGTGTCAGCGATGCAACAATGGCGTTGATGTTGCTCACATCATCCAGCGTGACGCCATAAATCTGCGTCTTCGGCCGCGTGGCCTGCGCGGACACATTGCTCGCTCCCAGACCGCCCAGCAGCGCAACCGCTGCCGTCAGGCCCACCATGACGCGCCGGCTCATGCGCGCCGTCTTCTGTGCTGCTTTGGTTTCCAACATACCTATTCCCTTGGGCGTGACACGACACGCCCATGTTTCCAATGGACAAGCGCCGACCTACCTGTGCGGTACACCAATGGGGTGTGACTCGGTAGACACACTGAAGACCGAACCGATGCAAGCGCCGAAGACGCTCCGGTCGGCGAGAAGGATGCGCGATTGGAAGCTCATACCGGAGGACCCCCGGCTGGCCGTGCGCTTATAGGATGGACTGGTACAGCTGGCGCTCGCTCCTCTGCTGCGAGGCGCGGCTTGACACGAGTGAAAAGCCCTGCACATCAGTTGACCGCCAACACGTTCCCCCCGGGTTGACGGTCAAAAGAATTCTACCCCAAATGGGGTTGCATTTCAAAACGTTTTCGTGTATTGCCCAGGCACATAAAAAAAAACCGCGGACGGTCGTCTCGCGGTCTTCGGCAGGCCCAATGGCTCGCATGGGAGCCTTATTTGTGGCGGTAGTTGATCCGCCCTTTGGTCAGGTCATACGGCGACATCTCCAGCTTCACGCGGTCACCCGCGAGGATGCGGATACGGTGCTTCTGCATCTTGCCGGACGCATAGGCCCAGACTTCCACGCCGTTTTCCAGCTGTACGCGAAAACGGTTGTCGGGCAGCGCTTCAGAAACCACCCCTTCAAATTCGATCAGTTCTTCCTTGGCCAAACTCGTTCCTTTGTATCGTTGCAGCACGCGGCTGTGTCAATGGTTGCAATGGCGAGAGACCCTCCCCGGCACCCTGCCCCGCATGCGGGGATGCGGGCCCCATGCCGCGTCTCTCTGCGCGGACAGCAGGCGACGGTGACCGGTCGCACAAAAAACGGAAATCACGCACGCCGATCGCGTGCGCCGCTCAGTGCAGGTGAGGATTGGAGACGGCCGCAGATCCGCGCCGCCCGGCTCGACGCGGGGGTCAACCCCCGGTGCTGGACTCAGCCGCCAGCGACCGTGACGGGCACGCTGCAGACTGGATGCGCTCGCGATTCTACCACGACGCGGGTTCACCGTTCGCCGGCTCAGGCGCCGCCGGCCACCGACAGCTCAGGCACGGCCCCATCGATGATGTTCTCGGCAAAGCGCAGCGCCGCCGCGCGCGCGTCGCCCACGTTGCTGAACTGCTGGTCTCCTGAGAGGCGGAACACCTGCGTCTGCCCCGGCTCTGGCTCGACGCCCGCCTTGCAGATCATGACGGCCGCGTTGTAGCTGCGGTCTTCCCTGGCCTCGGGCCAGCGTGCCGTGCGCTCATGCTGGAAAGCCAACGGGTAGATGTCGAAGCCTTTGTACTGGCCGGCTGGCGAAGTGTCCATCTCAATGCCCACCTTTCTTGTCGACGAAGTGCTGTCCGACTATACACCCGCGTTTTTTTCCTGGCGATGAAAGCACCTCCAACCTTTGATCTACCTCTGTCCGGAGCTTGCGCACGGGCCCGATCCGATCCGCCCAGGCAAGCCGACGGAGACCCGGCCTTAAGAACTTTCAGGACGCACTTCCCTCTTCCGTAGGGCTTCGGAGCGCACCCGTGTGCTAGCGTGCTTGCCGTGCTCCTCGCAAACATTTGCCACAAACCGAGCACACAGGACCACAGCATTCCATTCAGGCCATCCCACGCTCTCAAGACCGATCACGCGTCTGTCCAACACCGCTCTCGCCCTCGCCTGTTCCGCCCTCATGCTCTCCGCTTGCGGAGGTGGTGATGGCGGCAGTTCGCTGTCTATCCAATCCGCCACCGCTGCCGCGACAAGCACCTCAAGCAGAGCCAAGGCTCCGGCATCGACCCCGGCTGTAGCCGTCTGCGGCGCGAACAGCGCGTCGCCGCTCGCGGGCGTGCAGACATGGATGTATCAACTGCAGGATCTCCTGACCGACGCGCAGATCGACGCGCTCGATGCCCAGCCGTACGACATGGTCGTCGTCGAGGCCGGCAATACGATCAAGCAACAGGAGAAGTTCAACACAGCCGGCATGGTCACGCGCCTGCATACCAAGGCCAACGGCTCGCCGCGCAAGGTGATCGCCTACATCGACATTGGCCAGGCAGAGAGCTTCTGCACCTATTGGATCGACAAGCAATGGAAAGCGCCGACCACCACGAAGCCTGGCGTACCCGATTTCATCCTGACGGTGGACCCGGACGGCTGGGCCGGTGACTATCCGGTGGCCTACTGGGACCCACGCTGGCAAGACCTGTGGCTCGGTCCCAACGGCGCCGTGGCGCAGCTCGCGCGCGAAGTTTTCGACGGCGTCTATCTGGACTGGGTGGAGTGCTACACCAATGCAAAGGTGGCGGCCGCGGCCAAAAAGGCGGGCGTGAATCCGGCCAAGGCGATGGTGGATTTCATCGCCAAGATCCGCACTGAAGGCCGTGCGATCAACCCGCAGTTTGCGGTGATCCAGCAGAATGCTCCTGAGCTGATCGACGCCGTCGGCGCAGCCAGGCTGCTGCCGAACCTCGATGCGATCTCGCAGGAGGACACGTGGTTCGGCGGAGACGCCGACGCAAGCTGGGGCGATGCGAACGGCACCGACCAGGACGCTGCGCCCGCCGATACCCAGTGGACCATCGAGCAACTGCAGAAGCATTGCGCAGGCGACCTGCCGGTCTTCACGATCGACTACGCGCTGACGGCCCCGAACCCGCAGACGGTGTACACCGCTTCGCGCAACCTGGGCTTCCGCCCGCTGGTCTCGCGCGTCGCGCTGTCCCAGCCGACGACTACGCCACCCTGGAACGACTGACGGTGCCGACGGCGTTCAGTGCCCTCGCCGGCGCATCGGCAAACGGCAAACGGCAAACGGCAAACGGCAAACGGCAAACGGCAAACGGCAAACGGCAAACGGCAAACGGCAAACGGCAAACCGACGTAATTCTCGGCCAACACGCGTGCCGCAGCCGGCGAGGTCGTCAAGTACTCCAACTCGGCGCGCTGCAGCCTCTGCATGAACGGCGTGTGGTCGTCGAAGCGATGCAACATCGAGGTCATCCACCACGAGAAATGCTCCGCGCGCCAGATGCGCTGCAGGCAGCATTCGGAATAGCCGGCCAGCGCGGTGGCATCGTTCTGGCGATAGCGCGCCGTCAGCGCCTGCGCCAGCACGCGCACGTCGGCCACCGCCAGATTCATGCCCTTGGCGCCGGTGGGCGGCACGATGTGCGCCGCGTCGCCCGCCAGGAACAGGCGCCCGTGCTGCATCGTCTCGCAGACGAAGCTGCGCATCGGCGTCACGCTTTTCTGCAGGATCGGGCCTTCCTTGAGATGCCAGCCGTCGTCGGTCTCCAGTCGCGTGTGGAGCTCGTCCCAGATGCGCGCATCGGGCCATTCGGCGAGGTCCTCGTCCGGCCGGCATTGCAGGTACAGCCGCGTGATCTTCGGTGAGCGCATGCTGAACAGCGCGAAGCCGCGCTCGTGGCTGGCGTAGATCAGCTCATCGGCCGCGGGCGCTGCCTCGGCCAGGATGCCCAGCCACGCGAACGGATAGACGCGCTCGAACACCGCCTGCCGCTGCGCCGGAATCGCCGGCCGGCAGATGCCATGGAAGCCGTCGCAGCCGGCGATGTAGTCGCAGTGCAGGGTCTGCACCACGCCTTCGTGCACGAAGCGCACCGACGGCGAGGCCCATTCGATGTCGTGCAGCGACACCTCCGACACCTCGAACAGCAACGGCGCACCCTGGCCGATGCGCGCGGCGATCAGGTCCTTCACCACTTCGTGCTGTCCGTACACGGTGATGGAGCGGCCGCCCGACATGGCGGTGAGGTCAAGGCGGTGGCGCCTGCCGCCGAACAGCAGGTCGATGCCGTGATGCACCAGGCCCTCGCGCCGCATGCGCTCGCCGACGCCCGCCTCGTTGAGCGTGTCGACCGTGCCCTGCTCCAGCACGCCCGCGCGGATGCGCTCTTCGACGTACTGGCGGCGCCTGGTTTCGAGGACGACGGCGTCAATGCCGCTGCGATGCAGCAGCTGTCCGAGCAGCAGGCCTGCGGGGCCTGCGCCGATGATGGCGACCTGGGTGCGCATGGTGGTTGTCTCCGCAAGGATTGGAATCGTTCTGCACGCATTGTTGGCGCACCGGTTGATATCGGACAATGCAATATTGTCGATAATCTCTATCGCAAATCCATATAGTCCGGAGACCGCCATGACGGCCGCGCTGCCCGCGTTCGATCTGAACCTGTTGCCGATCCTGCTGGCGCTGCACGATGCGCGCAGCGTCAGCAGGGCATCGTGGAGACCGGCGCGTTCGATCCGGCCACCACCACGCACCTGTTCTCGATCGCGCTGTCGGACGTGGGCGAGATGGTGTTCCTGCCTCGCATCGTCGAGGCGATGGCGCGGCAGGCGCCGCACGCCTCGGTGCAATCGGTGACACTGCCGCCCGCGCAGATCGAGCGCGCCCTGGAGACCGGCGCGCTGGACCTGGCGGTCGGCTACTTTCCCGATCTCAAGAAGAACAACTTTTTCCAGCAGCGGCTGTTCACCCACTACTTCACGTGCATCGTGCGGGCCGATCACCCCGTCACGCGCGGCGGCAACACGCGGCTGTCGATGCAGCAGTTCCTGGAATACGGCCATGCCGTCGTGCGGGCCGAAGGCCGCAGCCAGGAGCTGTACGAGCGCTTCCTGGAACGCAAGCGCATCCGCCGCAAGCCCACGCTGCTGACGCCGCATTTCATGAGCATTCCCTTCATCCTGGCGCGCACCGACCTGATCGCGACGGTGCCGCACGCGGTGGGACTGTCGTTCATGCAGTCGCACGCTAACATCCGCGTGATGGAGCCCCCGCTTGCGCTGCCCAGTTTCGACCTCAAGCAGCACTGGCACCGCAAGTTCCATAACGATGCGCGCAGCCAGTGGCTGCGGGCGCTGGTGTCGTCGCTGTTCAACGACGAGGCGGACGAATGGCGCGAGCCCGGTCATCAGCCGGCACGGCGCAGGCAAACGAAATAAGGTCGCGCTAAGCTTGCGCGCTGCAACGGCGTTCGGCAACCGAACACTCGATTGCGAGGCGAACATGAAGCCGATACGATCGTGGCGCGCAGCCGACGCCGCGGCGCCCTGCCCGCGGCCCACGCCTGCCGATCAACCTTCGGAGACCTTCATGAAACGTCGTGCCTTGCTGCAGACCGCCGTCGTCGGCGCGCTGGCGTCCTTCCTGACTACGCTGCCGGCACGCGCGGACGAGCCGATCCGGATCGGCCTGATCGCACCGTTCTCCGGCCCGTTCGCCGAGTACGGCAAGCAGATGGAAGGCGGCATCAAGGCCTACCAGAAGCTGCACGGCACCACGGCCGGCGGGCGCCGCGTGGATATCCTCATGAAGGACACCACCGGCCCCGTGCCCGAAATCGCCAAGCGCCTGGCGCAGGAGCTGGTGGTGCGCGACAAGGTCGATTTCCTGGCCGGCTTCTGCCTGACGCCCGAAGCGCTGGCCGTGACGCCGATCGCGCAGCAGGCGAAGGTGCCGATGGTGGTCTTCAATGCCGCGTCGTCGTCGATCACCACCAAGTCGGACTACGTGACTCGCGTGTCGATGACGCTGCCGCAGGTGTCCTCGCCAATGGCCACCTGGGCGCTGAAGAACGGCATCAAGCAGGTCGCCATCGTGGTGGCCGACTACGCGCCGGGCATCGATGCCGAGCATGCCTTCAGGCAGACCTTCACCGCCGGCGGCGGCCAGGTGGTGGAAGCCGTGCGCGTGCCGCTGCGCAACCCCGAGTTCGCGCCCTTCATCCAGCGCGTGAAGGACGCCAAGCCGCAGGCGGTGTTCGTCTTTCTGCCGGCCGGCGAGCAGGGCGTGGCGTTCATGAAGAGCTTCCGCGACCGTAGCCTGGCGCAGGCCGGCATCAAGCTCATCGCCACCGGCGACCTGACCGACGACCACGTGCTGCCCGCCATGGGCGATGCGACGCTGGGCGTCATCACCGCGTTCCATTATTCGGCGGCACACGATTCGCCGCAGAACAGGACATTCCTGAAAGCCTTTGCGGACGCCAACCCGGGCGCGGGCCGGCCCAACTTCATGGCGGTGGCGGCCTATGACGGCATCGGCGCGATCTACGACGTGATCAACAAGCTCGGCGGCAGGATGGACGGCACCAAGGCCATGGCCCTCTTCAAGGGCATGAAGATCGACAGCCCGCGCGGTCCGGTCCTGATCGACCCGGCCACGCGCGATGTGGTGCAGACGGTCTACATCCGCCGCGTGGAGAAGGTCGGCGGCGAACTCTACAACGTCGAGTTCGACAAGTTTGCGGACGTGAAGGACCCGGGCAAGTAAGTGATAAGGGTCTAGGCCACCGCCACCAGCCGCTGCAACAGCGGCGCATCGGCCAGCAGGTCCGCGCTGGCCGATGCATGGACGATGCAACCGCGGTCCAGTACCAGCGCGCGCTGCGTCAGTTCCAGCGCCAGGCGCGCGTGCTGTTCCACCAGGATGACCGCCATGCCGCCCTCGTCCACCAGCGCGCGGATGGCGCGGCCCAGCTCCTGCACGATGATGGGCGCCAGCCCTTCCATCGGTTCATCCAGCAGCAGCAAAGCCGGATTGGTCACCAGCGCGCGGGCGATGGCGACCATCTGCTGCTCGCCGCCCGACAGCTGATTGCCCAGATTGCGGCGGCGCTCGCCGAGGCGCGGAAAGGTCTTGTAGACGCGCGCCACATCCCACGCACCCGGCCGCTGCACGACGGTGAGGTGCTCCTCCACCGTCAGCGACGGGAACATCCAGCGCTCCTGCGGCACCCAGCCCAGGCCGGCCCGCGCGCGCCGGTGCGGCGGCACCCTGGCGATGTCAACGCTGCGCCAACGGATGCGGCCGCCGTGCAGGCGCGTGAAGCCCATCAGCGTGGCCAGCAACGTGGTCTTGCCGACACCGTTGCGGCCCAGCAGCGCGAGGCTACCGCCGGCGTCGAGGCTGAACGACACGTCGTCCAGCACGACGGCGTTGCCGTGGCCGGCGGTCACGCTCTCGAACGACAGCAGTTCAGCCATACGCAGCCTCCCCGAGGTAGACCTCGCGCACGCGCGGGTCGGCGGCGATCTCCTGCGGCGTGCCTTCGGTCAGCACGCGGCCGGCCACCAGCACGCTGATCCGCTCGGCGAAGCGGAACACCAGGTTCATGTCGTGCTCGATGAAGAGGATGGTGATGTCGCGCGGCAGGCCGGCGATCACCTCGAACAGCTCGGCGCTCTCCCCGGCCGGGATGCCGGCGGCGGGCTCGTCGAGCAGCAGGATGCGCGGCAGCGTCGCCAGCGCCAGCGCGATCTCCAGCAGCCGCTGCTTGCCGTAGGGCAGCGCGTGCGTGGGCGACAAGGCCTCGGCGCCGAGCTGCAACCGGCCGAGCAGCGCCATCGCCTCGTCGCGCGCATCCGCGTGCGCAGCCACGGCGCGATGCCAGTGCCAGGACGCGCCCGTGCGCTCGAAGATGGCCAGCATCACCGATTCCAGCACGGTGAGCCCGGGGAACAGCGTGCTGATCTGGAACGTGCGGGTGATGCCGCGCTTGACGCGCTGGTGCGCGGGTAGGCGCGTGATGTCGTCGCCGTCCAGCAGCACCTGGCCGGCGGTGGGCGCGAGGGTGCCGGTCAGCAGGTTGATGAAGGTGGTCTTGCCGGCGCCGTTCGGGCCGATCAGCGCATGGCGCGCGCCCGGCGCGAACGTCAGCGAAATCTCCGCATTGGCATGAAAGCCGCCCCAGCGCTTGGACAGGCCGCGCGTGCTGAGCGTCGGCGCGGGACACGGCGATGGTGCGTTCATGCCGGCCCTCCCCTGCGCGCGCGCCAGGTGCGCACCACCGACTCCAGCCCGCCCAGGATGCCGCCGCGCGCGAACAGCACGATCACCATCAGCAGCAGGCCGATCCAGAACTGCCAGTAGACCGGATTGATGCCGGCCAACACATCCTGCGCCAGCATGAACACCGCCGCGCCGACCAGCGCGCCGTACAGCCGGCCCGCGCCGCCCAGCACCAGCATGATCAGCAGCTCGGCCGAACGCGAAAAGCCCAGCGCATCCAGCCCGACTAACTGCGTGGTCTGCGCCAGCAGCCCGCCCGCCACGCCCGCGATGGCGGCGCTGACGGTGAATGCCGCCACCAGCCGCATCCGCACATCCGCGCCGAGTGCCGGCATGCGCCCTGGCCCCTGCTGAATGCCGCGCAGCGACAGCCCGAACGGCGAGCGCACCAGCCGGCGCAGCAGCACGAACACGCCGAACAGCACGGCCAGGCTGTAGACGTAGGCGGTGCGCCCCGAGAGGTCGAACTCGAAGCTGCCCAGCAACGTCTCCATCGTCACGCCGGACAGGCCGTCGACCCCGCCGGTCAGGAACGCCATCTTGTTGGCCGCCTCGTACAGCATCAGGCCGATGCCGAGCGTAACCATCAGGCGTGTCAGGTCCTGTCCGCGCACCACCAGGAAGCTGACACAGAACCCCGCCAGCGCCGCCACCGCCGCGGCCGCGAACAGCCCCGACAGCGGCTCGCCCCAGCCATGCGCCGCCAGCAGCCCCGCGGTGTAGGCCCCCAGACCGAAGAAGCCCGCGTGCCCCAGCGACACGATGCCCGCATAGCCGAGCACGAGGTCCAGCGACAGCGCGAACAGCCCGACGATCAGCACCTGGCTGCCGAAGACCAGGTAATCGGGCAGGATGAAGAAGACCAGCACCGGCACGCACCAGAACGCGATCTCCAGCGGCGACCAGCGCGCATCCGGTAGCCCGTGCGGCCGGGCCGGATCCTCGGGACGGGCGGATCGCGCCCGCTGCTGCAGTACGTTCATGCACGCCTCCCCAGCAGGCCGCTCGGAAACAGCGCCAGCAGCAGCACCATCAATCCGTAGATGACGAATGCGCCGACTTCCGGCACGTAGTACTTGCCCGCCACGTCGAACACGCCCAGCACCAGGGCCGCCAGCAGTGTCCCCTTGATCGAACCCGCGCCGCCCACCGCCACCACGAGCAGGAAATACACCATGTACTTGATCGGGAACGCCGGGTCGAGGCCGAGCACGTCGATGCCCAGTCGGCCGCCCAGACCGGCCAGCCCGGAACCCAGCGCGAACGTGACCGAGAACACCAGCCCCACGTTGATGCCGAGGCCGGCGGCGGCCTGCTGGTTGTCCACCGACGCCCGCACCTGCGCGCCGAAGCGCGTGCGCTCGATCAGCCAGGCCAGCAACACCGTCAGCACAACCACCACGCCGACCAGGAACAGGCGGTAGCGCCCGACTTCCAGCCCGGTATCGAATACACGCAGTTGCCCGCGCAACGCCTCGGGCAGCTCCACCGGCTGCTGCGACGGCCCCCAGACATAGGTGGCGCCCGCCATGGCCATGAAGACGAGCGCGATGGAGAACAGCACCTGGTCGAGCGGGCTCGCGCGGTACAGCCGCCGGTACAGCGTGCGCTCCAGGACGAAACCGGCGGCGGCGGTGGCCAGGAAGGCGATGGGCAGCGTAGCCAGGAATGGCACGCCGAGGCGGTTCATCAGCACCACGCACACGTAGCCGCCCGCCATGGCGAAGGCCCCGTGCGCGAGGTTAATGAAGTGCATCAGCCCCATCGTCACCGACAGGCCGATGCCGATCAGGAACAGCAGGCAGCGGTAGGCCAGCCCGTCGAACAGCACACCCAATGCGCTGAGCATGGGCTCTCCTCCTTGGGTCATCGGCGCGCCTGCCGGTTGACGCCGTGTGTCGCATGAATGCCCCGCAACGGAAAACGGGGGACCCGAGGTTACTTCGCGCCCGCCTCCGCGTCCATTTCGGCGAACACCGTCTGCGCCAGGTGGAAAGCGTGGTTGGCCGCCGGCACGCCGCAGTAGATCGCCGTCTGCAGCAGCACTTCCTGGATCTCATCGCGCGTGACGCCGTTGTTGGAGGCGGCGCGCAAGTGCAGGCGCAGCTCGCCGTCGCGGTTGAGCGCCACCATCATCGCAATCGTCAGCAGGCTGCGCGTATGGCGCGGCAGGCCGGGCCGCGTCCAGATCTCGCCCCAGGCATAGCGGGTAATGAGGTCCTGGAACGGTGCGGTCAGTTCGGTCTGCGCGGCGGTGACGCGGTCGACGTGCGCGTCGCCCAGTACGGCGCGCCTGACCTGCATGCCGGCGCCGTAGCGATCGCGCTCATCCATGGGCGGCCTCGCGCGCGACGCCGGTGGTCAGGAAGCCGACCAGCGCATCGGTATAGGCCTCGGCCTGCTCCCAGTTGGCGAGGTGGCCGGCGGACAGTTCGACGTACTGCGCGCCGGGCACGCCCTGCGCGATCGCCCGGGTCTGCGCGGCCGGCGTCGAGATGTCGTGCGTGCCGCCGATGGCGAGCAGCGGCACGCGGATGTCCTTGAGCTGCGCGCGCAGGTCCGCATCGCGGATGGCGGCGCAATTGCCGTTGTAGCCGGCCGGCGGCGTCGCCAGCAGCATCGCCTTGACAATGTCGACACGCTCGGGCGCGGCGGCACGGTAGCCATCGGTGAACCAGCGCTCGAGCACCGTCCCGGTGATGCTGGCCATGCCGCCCTGCTCCACCTGCGCGATGCGCGCATTCCAGCTCTGCTGCGTGCCGATCAGCGCGGCGGTATTGCTGACCACCATGCGCGGGAAGCGCTCGCCGTGATGCGCGGCGAGCCACAGGCCGGTCAGGCCGCCCATCGACAGGCCGCAGAACAGCGCGAGGTCGATATCGTAATGGTCCAGCAGCGCCAGCACATCGCCGCCAAGCTGGGCGACGCCGAAGGGCACGTCGGGCACGCTCGAACGGCCATGACCCCGTGTGTCGTAGCGCAACAGCCGGAAATGCTGGCGCAGCGCTGCCAACTGCGGCGCCCACATGCCGAAATCGGTGCCGAGCGAGTTGGACAGCACCAGCACCGGCTTGGCCGAAGCGTGCCCATCGTCGAATTCGTGATAGAGGCGGACGTTGTCGTGTTCAAGCCAGGGCATGGTGTCTCCGTGGGGATCGGTATCGGGTTCAGGGACGGCGGCTGTCGTGTTCCGCCAGGACGCGGTCGACAGCGGCCACCGCATCGCCGAGGTAATGCGTGGGATCGAGCAGCGCATCCAGCCGCGGCGATAACGCATCGCCCCAGGTGCGCAGCACGTCTGCACCTTCGGCCAGCACGTCGCGCAGTGTTCTGTCTTCGTGGACGGCCTTGCGGCTGGCGGCCTCCACCACGTGGTGCGCCTGCAGGCGGCCAAGATCGGCGCCCAGGGCCAGCATCACGGCTTCGCCCAGGATCAGGCCGCGCGTCAGGTCGAGGTTGGCGCGCATCCGGGCCGGGTCGACGTCGAGCCCCGCGATGATGTCGCGCATGCGGTCCAGCGCGCCGGCGGCCAAGCACGCCATCTCGCGCAGCGTGGCCCATTGCGCCTGCCAGCCACCGAGCGCGCGTTCGTGCTCCTGCGGCAGCGCGGCCAGCAGGGTCGCCGCCAGCACCGTGGCACAGCCGACCGGGTTGCGCTTGTGCGGCATGGTGGACGAGCCCCCCTTGCCCGCACCCGCCGGCTCGGCAGCCTCGCTCACCTCGGTCTGCATCATCAGCGACAGGTCGCGCGCCATGTGACCGAGCGTACCGGTCAACAGGGCAAGCGTGGCGCCGATGTCGGCGATGCGATCCTGCTCGCCATGCCACGACGCCGCGGGCAGCGGCAGATCGAGTGCCTGCGCCAGGGCCTGCGCCACGACCCGGCCTTGCGCGCCGAGGCTCGCCAGCGTACCGGCCGCGCCGCCGAACTGCAGCGCGGGCACGTGCGCGCGCAGCGCGGCGAAGCGGTCCTGCGCGCGGTGCACCGCCTCCAGCCAGCCGGCGACCTTGCGGCCGAAGGTGGTCGGCAGCGCCTGCTGCAGCCAGGTGCGCGCGACCATCGGCGTATCGCGATGCGCGCGGGCCAGCGCAGCCAGTGCGTCGGCCAGTTGCCTTAGATCGGCGTCGAGCAGCGCGGCCGCCTGCCGCCATTGCAGCATCAGGCCGGTGTCGATGATGTCCTGGCTGGTCGCGCCCCAATGCACGTAGCGCGCGGCGTGCTCGTCGTGCTGCGCGACCGCGGCCGTCAGTTGCTTGACCAACGGGATCGCAAGGTTGCCCGCACTGGCCGCGGCCGCGCCGAGCGCCTCCAGGTCCAGCGCCGCCTTGGCGCACACCGCGCGGATGGGCGCCACGGCCTGCGCCGGAATCACGCCGACCTCGCCTTCGGCCTGCGCCAGCGCGGCTTCCACGTCGAGCATCGCGCGCACGGTGGCCGCATCGGACCACACCACCAGCATGGCCGGCGTGGAGAAGGCGCGATCGAACAGTCCGGTGGTCATCGCGCGATCACACGCGTTCGATCACCAGCGCGATGCCCTGGCCGACGCCGATGCACATCGTGCACAGCGCATAGCGGCCGCCGGTGCGTTGCAGCTGGTACATCGCCGTGGTCACCAGGCGCGCGCCGCTCATGCCCAGCGGATGGCCCAGCGCGATGGCGCCGCCGTTCGGGTTGACGCGCGCATCGTCGTCGGCCAGGCCGAGCTGGCGCATCACGGCCAGCCCCTGTGCGGCGAAGGCTTCGTTGAGTTCGATCACGTCCATCTGGTCGAGCGTCAAGCCGCGCTGCTTGAGCACCTTCTGCGCGGCCGGCGCCGGGCCGATGCCCATCACGCGCGGCGGCACGCCGGCCGTGGCCATGCCGACGATGCGGGCGCGCGGCGTGAGGCCGAAGCGCTTGGCGGCGTCTTCGCTGGCGAGCAGCAGCGCGCAGGCGCCGTCGTTGACGCCCGACGCATTGCCGGCCGTGACGGTACCGTCCGGGCGCACCACGCCCTTGAGCTTGGCGAGCGCTTCCAGGGTGGTGGCGCGCGGATGCTCGTCGCGGTCCACGACGATCGGGTCGCCCTTCTTCTGCGCAATCGTCACGGGGGTGATTTCCTGCGCCAGCGTGCCGTCGGCCTGGGCGCGCGCGGCGCTGGCCTGGCTGCGCAGGGCGAAGCGATCCTGGTCTTCGCGGTTGACCTGGTAGTCGGTGGCGACGTTCTCGGCGGTCTCAGGCATCGAGTCGACGCCGTACAGCGCCTTCATCAGCGGATTGACGAAGCGCCAGCCGATGGTGGTGTCGTAAATATGGGCGTCGCGCGAGAAGGCGCTGGCGGCCTTACCCATCACGAAGGGGGCGCGGCTCATGCTCTCCACGCCGCCGGCGATCATCAGCGCGGTTTCGCAGGCGCGGATGGCGCGCGCGGCGGTGCCGGTGGCGTCCATGCCCGAACCGCACAGGCGGTTGATGGTCGAGCCCGGCACGCTCTCCGGCAGCCCGGCCAGCAGCGACGACATGCGCGCCACGTTGCGGTTGTCCTCGCCGGCCTGATTGGCGCAGCCGAAGATCACGTCGTCGATGGCCGACCAGTCCACCTGCGGGTTGCGCGCCATCAGCGCCTTGAGGGGCACCGCGCCGAGGTCATCCGCGCGCACGGCGGACAGGCTGCCGCCATAGCGGCCGATGGGGGTGCGGATGGCGTCGCAGAGGCGTTGTTGCATAAATCGACTTTGAAGTCGAAGCCATCCCTGTGAGGCGTAATTCAGTCGACGCGGACGGACTGCGGGCGGGCAAGCGCAGCCATGCGGTTGAGCACGCC
>CAKKOY010000007.1 GCA_919592095.1 Ralstonia syzygii subsp. syzygii
ACCCTGACCCTGACCCTGACCCTGACCCTGACCCTGACCCTGACCCTGACCCTGACCCTGACCCTGACCCTGACCCTGACCCTGACCCTGACCCTGACCCTGACCCTGACCCTGACCTTGCGCTTGCCCTTGACCGTTGCCGCTGGACTCTCGACGCGGCTCGCGCGGCGCGGCGCTGCCGGCAGCCGCCTGGCGCGGTTGCTGGTTGCGGCCGCCGCCCTGGCGCGGCGAACGGGCACTGTTGCGGCCATTCGGAATCGGCTCCGGCGCGATGGTCGGGTCCGGCTCGAAACCCGGCAGGACGGTGCGCGGCAGCTCGCGCTTGATGAGGCGCTCGATGTCGCGCAGCAGGCCGTGCTCATCCACGCACACCAGCGAGATCGCCTCGCCCTGCGCGCCCGCGCGGCCGGTGCGGCCGATGCGGTGCACATAGTCTTCCGGCACGTTGGGCAGGTCGAAGTTGACCACGTGCGGCAGCTGGTCGATGTCGATGCCGCGCGCGGCGATGTCGGTGGCGACCAGCACGCGCAGCGTCCCGGCCTTGAACTCCGACAGCGCCCGCGTACGCGCCGACTGGCTCTTGTTGCCATGGATGGCCAGCGCCGGAATGCCGTCGCGCGTGAGCTGCTCGGCCAGGCGGTTGGCGCCGTGCTTGGTGCGCGTGAAGACCAGCACCTGGTGCCAGTCGTTGTCGCGCACGAGCTTGGCGAGCAGTTCGCGCTTGCGTTCGCGGTCGACCGGGTAGATGCGCTGTTCGACCGTCTCGGCGGTGGTGTTGCGGCGCGCGACTTCGATCAGCGCGGGCTGATCCAGCAGGCGGTCTGCCAGCGCGCGGATGTCGTCCGAGAACGTGGCCGAGAACAGCAGGTTCTGGCGCTTGGGCCGCAGGATATTGAGGATCTTGCGGATGTCGTGGATGAAGCCCATGTCCAGCATGCGGTCGGCTTCGTCCAGCACCAGCAGTTCGATGTGCGACAGATCGATGGTGCGCTGACCGACGTGGTCCAGCAGACGGCCCGGCGTGGCCACGACGATGTCGACGCCGCGCTTGAGCGCATCGATCTGCGGATTGATGCCGACGCCGCCGAACATCACCATCGACTTCAGCGGCAGGTACTTGCCATAGGCGCGCACGCTCTCTTCCACCTGCGCGGCGAGTTCGCGCGTGGGCGTGAGCACCAGCGCACGGATGGGATAGCGCATGCCGTGAGACGTATGCACCTTGTTGGGCTGCACGGCGGACAGACGATGCAGCAGCGGCAGCGTGAAGCCGGCAGTCTTGCCGGTGCCGGTCTGCGCGCCGGCGAGCAGGTCACCGCCCTTGAGGATCGCGGGGATGGCCTGGCGTTGAATCGGGGTGGGTTCTGCGTAGCCGAGTTCGGCAACGGCACGTACCAGCTTGTCTGACAAGCCGAGTTCGGAAAACGACATGGAAAAGCGATTGGACCGGCGTGTCCCGCGCATTCGTTTGTGCGCCAATCGTGGACAGAGCCTGGGTAGGTGACGGGGCGACTGGACCCCGGGGACTGCGAAGGGCGGTAGTTTAACAGGATGCGGTGTAGGGGCTGGCGGAAAGCTGGTTTTGATTCTGGCCCTGGTGGTGCATCCCTGGTCTCGTCCCCTGCCGGGGCCGACCTGCTTTCGTTGTTTTGCCAAAGAAAACAAGCAAAGAAAGGCGCACCCGGGATGGCGACTTCCCCTTGGATTTTTGTTGCGGGGAGGGGAAACCATCTGGGTGCTTGCGTTGTTGCCAAGATTCGCCTGTGCCTCGTGCTGATGCCGTATCTTTTGCTTCGCTCTCGCACAAAACGCTGCCGCGCTTTTTGGGTGGCCCGAAGCCTCTTGCGTTGAAGGCGTGACAGCGGCATCCGCTGCATTTTTTCACCGAATGTTTGCACACACTCACATTCCAGCCGGCCTGTTTCATACATCGACGCGGCAAACCCATGCCTTCTAGAGTCCGGCCTCGAATTGCGAACTTGGCGTTTTGAAACGTCTGTTGCTAACATGCCCAGACCATCCCATACATACGTTTGAATCGTACGTTCGAGCGCTGCACCGCAGCAACCGGACACGAGATCGGACCCCAAAACGACGAGGCAGGAGACATGGGACGCCCTGGAGCAGGAGACACCAAGAGCCGCATCCTGGAAGCCACCGAACTGCTGTTCATCGAGTTCGGCTACGAGGCGATGTCGTTGCGGCAGATCACGGCGCGCGCCAAGGTCAACCTGGCCGCCGTAAACTATCACTTCGGCAGCAAGGAAGCGCTGATGCAGGCGGTGCTCGGCCGCCGGCTCGATCCGCTCAACACGCGCCGGCTGGCGCTGTTGACCGCGTGCGAAGAACGCTGGCCGCAGCGGCTGAGCTGCGAGCACGTGCTGGGCGCGATGTTCGTGCCCGCGCTGCAGATGGCGCGCACCCCCGACACCGGCGGCCCCGCCTTCCTGCGGCTGATGGGCCGCGTGTATTCCGACCCGTCGCCGTTCGTGCAGAACTATCTGCTCGGCTATTACGCGCCCGTGTTCGACCGCTTCTTCGAAGCGTTCTCGCGCGCGCTGCCCGGCCTGCCCCGTGCCGAGCTCGGCTGGCGGCTGCATTTCGCGCTCAAGGCGCTGGCGGGCGTGCTGGCGGGCGATGACCTCAACAACCTGCTGCCGCTGTTCACCCAGGGCAAGCCGATGAACGATGCGACCCTGCTGGCGCGTCTGACCGCGCTGGTGGTGGCCACGCTCAACGCGCCGCTGCCGGGCGACGAAGCGGGGACGCTGGATCAGGTGGTCGAACTGGCCGAGGTCCAGCCCCCCTCATCCACGGCGCCGGCGGGCGACGATACCACCGGCAACGGGGGCGGCAACGGCGGTGCGGGCCGACAAGCCGGCTATGGCGACGCGGAACGCGGCACCGGGCATGCCGGCAGCTCGACGCATGCCCCGCCCTTCTCCGGCGACCCGTTCGGCCGGACCCAGGTACCGCGCGCCGACGCCAAGGCTGTACAGAACGAAAACGACACCGACGACGACGCCATGGACGAGCGGGACACCGCGCCGCAGGTCACCCCCTCCGCGCGGACCCGTACCCTGGCGATCCGCCGCAGCAACGCGGCCCGCGCCATCTTCCCGGCCAATCCGATGCGGCCCTGGCGCAGCCCCAACGCCTGAGCCCCCGCAGCGCTGGCAGGCCGCCGTTCGCCGGATGCCGGCATGCCGGGCATCCGGCCCCACGAACGCATGGACCGGAGACCATCATGACGATCTGGATCGTCCTGCTCTGCATCGGCGCGCTCGGGCTCGCCAGCATGGAAGCCCCGGCGCTGGCGTGGTTGGCCGGCACGGCCGCCTGGCTGGCGGCGCTCGCGTGGCTCGGCCTGGCGGGCCCGGTGGCCACCGCCGCGCTGGCCATCGTGCTGGTGCTGCCCGCCCTGCTGCTCACGCTCAAGCCGCTGCGCCGCGCACTGGTCACGCGACCGGCACTGGCGAAGTTCCGCGCGATCCTGCCGGAGATGTCGCAGACCGAACGCGACGCCATCGAAGCCGGCACGGTGTGGTGGGATGCCGAGCTGTTCTCCGGCCGCCCCGACTGGAAGCGGCTGCGCTCGGCCCCGGCGCCGCGGCTGACGCCGGAGGAACAAGCCTTCCTCGATGTCCAGACCGAGAAACTGTGCGAGCTCGCCAACGACTGGGAAAGCACGCAGGTCTGGCAGGACCTGTCGCCCGAGGCATGGGCCTATGCCAAGCAGGCCGGCTTCCTCGGCATGATCATCCCCACGGAATACGGCGGCAAAGGGTTCTCGGCCTATGCGCACTCGCAGGTGGTGATGAAGCTGGCGACGCGCTGCTCGGCCGCGGCGGTGTCGGTGATGGTGCCGAACTCGCTGGGCCCGGCCGAGTTGCTGCTGCACTACGGCACCGACGCACAAAAACGCCACTACCTGCCGCGCCTGGCACGCGGCGAGGAGATCCCCTACGTCGCGCTGACCAACGCCTACGCCGGCTCGGACGCCGCCGCCATCCCCGATGTGGGCGTGGTCTGCCGCGGCATGCACGAGGGCCAGGAAACGCTCGGCTTGCGCGTGACCTGGAGCAAGCGCTACATCACGCTCGGGCCGATCGCCACGGTACTGGGGCTGGCCTTCCGCGCGGTCGATCCGGACGGCCTGCTGGGCGATGACAAGGAACCCGGCATCACCTGCGCGCTGATCCCGACACGGCATCCGGGCGTCAACATCGGTCGCCGCCACTGGCCGCTCAACGCGGTGTTCCAGAACGGCCCTAACTGGGGCACGGATGTGTTCATCCCGATCGACTGGGTGATCGGCGGGCAGGCACAGGTGGGGCGCGGCTGGCGCATGCTGATGGAATGCCTGGCGGCGGGCCGCGCGATCTCGCTGCCGTCGTCCAACGTCGGGATGGCCAAGCTGGCCGTGCGCGCGACCGGCGCCTATGCCGCCGTGCGCCGGCAGTTCCGCACGCCCATCGGGCAGTTCGAGGGCATCCAGGAAGCGCTGGGCCGCATGGGCGGCAACCTCTACATGATGGATGCGGCGCGCCGGCTGTCGGCGCTGGCGGTTGACCTGGGCGAGAAGCCGTCGGTCATCTCCGCGATTGCCAAATACCACGTCACCGAGCGCGCCCGCGACGTGATCAACGACGCCATGGACATCGTCGGCGGCAAGGGCATCTGCATGGGGCCGCACAACTTCCTGGCGCGCGCGTACCAGCAGATCCCCATCGCCATCACGGTGGAGGGCGCCAACATCATGACGCGCTGCCTGATCATCTTCGGGCAGGGCGTGATCCGCTGCCACCCATACGTGCTGCGCGAGATGACGGCCGCTCGGCGCGCCGATGCGCCCGAGAACCTGCGCGCCTTCGACGCGGCGCTGTTCGGCCACGCTGCCTTCATCGCCGGCAACCTGGCGCGTGCGTTGCTGCATGCGGCGTCGGGCGGCCGCGCGGCGGCGGCGCCGGATGCCGCGCCGGAGCTGCGCCGCTACTACCGGGCCGTCAACCGCTTCTCGGCCGCGCTGGCGCTGCTGGCCGACGTGTCGATGTTCACGCTGGGCGGCACGCTCAAGCGCCGCGAGAGCCTCACCGGGCGGCTGGGCGACATCCTCTCGCAGCTGTATCTGGTGTGCGCCGTGCTCAAGCGCTTTGAGGACGACGGCCGGCCGGCCGAAGACGCGGCGCTGGCGCACTGGTCGTTGCAGGACGCGCTGGCCCGCGCCTACGACGCCCTCGACGGCGTGCTGGCGAACTTCCCGAACCGCGCCACGGCCGGCGTGCTACGCGCGCTGACCTTCCCGTTCGGCGCGCCGTATCGCAGGCCGGCGGATGCGCTGTCGGCGCGGGTCGCCAAGCTGGTGCAGACACCGGGCGCCGCGCGCGATCGCCTGGTCGCCGATTCGTACTGCCCGGGGCCCGAGATCGACCCGATCGCCTACGGTGAAGCCGCCTTCCGCCTGCAGCCGGCGGTCGATGCGATCGAGCAGATCGAGCAGCGCTTGAAACCCGCCGTCCGCGCAGGCAAGCTTGCGCCCGTGCCGCAAAGCCTGCCCGAGTTCGAAGCATGGGCCGTGCAGGCCCTGGCGCAACACCTGATCGACGAGGAAGAGCACACCCGGCTCTGCGACTACGCCCGCTATGGGGAGCACGCCGTCGCCGTGGACGACTTCCCGCCCGACTTCAACCTGCTGGCCGACCTGCAGCGCCGCAAGGCCGCGCTGGAGGCTCTGCAAGCGGCCGACCGGCATGCAGCCTGAACCCTCTCCATCCGATGCAAGACAAGTACCTCGATTTCGTCCGTTCCGGCTTCGGCAAATGGCTGTCGGCCAACCTCGGCCTGCCGCAGCCGGTACCGCTGCGCCGCTATCGCCCCGGTGAACCCGAATTCGCCGGACCGTTCCTGGTGGGGGCGGCGCCGAGCGGGATGCTGCGCGAGACGCTGGCCGCGCTGTTCGCCGGGATCGGCGTGCCGACGCGCTTCCACGACAGCCACCCCGAATGGCTGGGCGCCGCCAACCGGCACGGGCAGATCACCGGCCGCTTCGTCGCGCCCACGGGCAAGCAAGGCGAGGCGTTCGACCGCGTCGGCGGCATCGTGTTCGATGCGACGGGCATCGCGTCGACCGAGGGGCTGGATGCACTGTACCGGGTGTTCCACGACGGCGTGCGCGCAATCGGCCGCTGCGGGCGCGTGGTAGTGATCGGCCGTCCGCCCGAGGGCTGCGCGACACCGCAGGCGGCGATCGCCCAGCGCGCGCTGGAGGGGCTGACGCGCTCGCTCGGCAAGGAGATCCGGCGCGGCTGCACGGCGCAGCTCGTCTACATGGCCGAGGGGGCGGAGCCCGCGGCCGCGTCCACGCTGCGCTTCCTGCTGTCGGCGCGCTCGGCCTATGTGTCGGGGCAGGTGGTGCGCGTGCGGCCGGCGGCGCCGGTCACGGTGGACTGGCAGAAGCCGCTGGCCGGGCGCACCGCGCTGGTGACCGGGGCGTCGCGCGGTATCGGTGCGGCGATCGCTCAGGTGCTGGCGCGCGACGGCGCGCGCGTGCTGTGCCTCGATGTGCCGGCCGCGCAGCAGGCGCTCGACGCTGTCGCCAAGGCGATCGACGGCGAGACGCTCGCCTACGACATCGCCGAAGCGCAGACGCCCGCGCGCCTGGCCCAACAGCTCGCGGCGATGGGCGGCATCGACATCCTGGTCCACAACGCCGGCATCACGCGCGACAAGACCATCGCCCGCATGACGGAGGCCGCCTGGCGCAGCGTGCTGGACATCAACCTCACCGCGCAGCTGCGCATCAACGATGCCCTGCTCGCCGCCGGCGCGCTGCATGCGGGCGGCGCGATTGTCTGCGTGTCGTCGATCAGCGGCATCGCGGGCAACCTCGGGCAGACCAACTACGCCACCTCCAAAGCCGGCGTGATCGGCCTGGTGCAGGCCAGCGCCCCACCGCTGGCCGAGCGCGGCATCACGATCAATGCCGTGGCGCCGGGCTTCATCGAGACGCAGATGACGGCGGCGGTGCCGTTCGCCATCCGCGAGGCGGGCCGGCGCATGAATGCGATGGCCCAGGGCGGCCAGCCGGTGGACGTGGCCGAGACCATTGCGTGGCTGGCCTGCCCGGCCTCGAACGGCGTGACCGGCAACGTCGTGCGAGTGTGCGGGCAGAGCCTGCTCGGCGCGTAGGCGCGGCATCGTGCGAACCGCCACCCCACTCACCCGCCCGATCGCCACGCCGTTCGTCGCCACGCAGACGCTGGTGACCGATACGCCGTCGGCCGGTGCGCTGGCGTGGCGCGCGATCCTCTCGCAGCGCAAGGGCAAGCGCGGCGGACCGCTGCCGCGCCATGTGCTGGTGCGCCAGGACGTGCTGCTCGACGCCGCGCACATCGCGCGCTACGCGGCCGTGTGCGGGTTCTCGCCCGCGCACGGCGTGCCGCTGACGTATCCGCACCTGATCTGCGCGGCCTGCTGACGCTGCCGCCCCAACCGACTCCCGGAGGCTGAACCCCATGCTCGTCAACGCGCAAGTCCGCCGCGTCGCCATCCTGGGCGGCAACCGCATCCCGTTCGCCCGCGCCAACACCGCCTACGCGACCGCGCCGAACCAGCAAATGCTGACCGCCGCGCTGCAGGGCCGGGTCGACCGCTTCAACCTGCACGGCCAGCGGCTGGACGAGGTGGTGGCCGGCGCCGTCATCAAGCACGCGCGCGATTTCAACCCGACGCGCGAGTCGGTGCTGTCCACCACGCTCGCCAGGCAGACGCCCGCCTACGATGTGCAGCAGGCCTGCGGCACCGGGCTGGAGGCCACCATCCTGGTCGCCAACAAGATCGCGCTGGGGCAGATCGACGTGGGCATCGCCGGCGGCACCGATACGGCCTCCGACGCCCCCATCGGCCTGAACGAAAAGATGCGCAAGGTGCTGCTGGAGGCCAATCGCGCAAAGTCCACCACCGCGCGGCTGAAAGCGCTGGCCGGGCTGCGGCCGTCGATGTTCGTGCGGCCGCTGCTGCCGCGCAACAGCGAGCCGCGCACCGGCCTGTCGATGGGCGAGCATTGCGAGCAGATGGCCAAGCGCTGGGGCATCCGCCGCGAAGACCAGGACGCGCTGGCGCTGCGCAGCCACCAGAACCTCGGCGCCGCCTGCGCGCGCGGCTTCTTCACCGACCTTATGACCGCCCACCTGGGCCTGGACCGCGACAACAACCTGCGCCCCAACCTCACGCTCGACCAGCTCGCCAAGCTGCAGCCGGCATTCGACCGCGGCCCCACCGGCACGCTGACCGCCGGCAACTCGACGCCGCTGACCGACGGCGCATCGTGCGTGCTGCTCGCCAGCGAAGATTGGGCACGCGTGCACGACCTGCCGGTGCTCGCCTACATGACCTGCGCGGACACCGCCGCCGTCGACTTCTTCAGCGGCACGCCCGAGCAGAACGAGGGCCTGCTGATGGCGCCGGCCTATGCCGTCTCGCGCATGCTGCAGCGCACCGGCCTGGCCTTGCAGGACTTCGACTACTACGAGATCCACGAAGCCTCCGCCGCCCAGGTGTTGTGCACACTGGCCGCGTGGGAGTCCGCCGACTACTGCCGCGAGCAGCTCAGCCGCACCGCACCGCTGGGCAGCATCGACCGCAGCCGGCTGAACGTGAACGGCAGCTCGCTCGGCACCGGCCACTCGTTTGCCGCCACCGGAGCGCGCATCGTCGCGTCGCTGGCCAAGCTGCTGGCGCAGCGCGGCAGCGGACGCGGCCTGGTATCGATCTGCGCCGCCGGCGGCCAGGGCGTGGTCGCCATCCTCGAACGACCGGAGCGCATGCACGGCTGACCGACCCGCGGGCCCAACGGGGGCGGCCCAGAACCCACCCCGAGCGGCATACAACAACCACGCGCCACCGCCCATGGAGGAGACCCCATGACCACCGTTGCCGAACCCAGCAACCTGACCGGCCGCATCTGGCTGCAGTCGTATCCCGAGGGCGTGCCGGCGGAGATCGACCCCGACCGTTACCGCTCGCTGGCCGAGGTGTTCTGCGAATCGGTGCAGAAGTACCGCAGCCGCGCCGCCTATGTCAGCATCGGCACCGAGATGACCTACGGCGAATGCGAGACGCTGGCCACGCGCTTCGCCGCCTGGCTGCAATTGCACGGTGTGAAGAAGGGCGACCGCGTGGCGATCATGCTGCCCAACAGCCTGCAGTATCCGGTGTGCCTGTTCGGCACGCTGCTGGCCGGCGCCATCGTGGTCAACGTCAATCCGCTCTATACCGCGTCCGAGCTCGCGCACCAGTTGCGCGACTCGGGCGCGCAGACCATCGTGGTGCTGGAGAACTTCGCCCGCACGCTGGAGCAGGCGCTGCCGGGCACCAGCGTGCGCAACATCGTGCTCACCGGCATCGGCGACCTGCTGGGCGGCGCCCTCAACCTCAAGGGCCGCGCGCTGAACTTCGTGATGCGCCACGTGCGGAAGCAGGTGCCGCCGTACCGCCTGCCCTCGCTTGTCCGGCTGCGCGATGCCCTGGCCGAAGGCAGCGGGCGCGCGCTGCAGCCGGTGCCGCTCGCCCCGCAGGACATCGCCTTCCTGCAGTACACCGGCGGCACCACCGGTGTGGCCAAGGGGGCGATGCTGACCCACCGCAACCTCATCGCCAACCTGCAGCAGGCCGAGGTGTGGTCCAGGGACATGCTGTCGGGCGAGGCGCAGACCAATGTCACGCTGCTGCCGCTCTATCACATCTTCTCGCTCACGGTGAACCTTCTGATGTTCATGACCATGGGCGGGCGCAACATCCTGATCGCCAATCCGCGCGATACCAAGCGGGTGCTGTTCATCTTGCGCCGCGAGCGGTTCTCGGGCATCGCGGGGGTCAACACGCTGTTCAACGCGCTGCTGGAGAACCCCGAGTTCGCCCGGCGCGATTTCTCGGCCCTGAGGATCACCATCGGCGGTGGCATGGCGGTGCAGCGGGCCATTGCCCAGCGCTGGAAAAAGGTCACCGGCCACACTATCGTAGAGGGCTACGGACTTACGGAGTGCTCGCCCGTGGTGACAATGAACCCGCCCGACATCACCGAGTTCAGCGGCTCGGTCGGGCTGCCGGCGCCGTCCACCGAGGTGCGCTTCGTGCGCGACGACGGCTCCGTCGCGCCGGTGGGCGAACCGGGCGAACTGCAGGTGCGTGGCCCGCAGGTGATGCGCGGCTACTGGCAGCGCGCCGAGGAGACCGCCAAGGTGATCAGCACCGATGGCTGGCTCTCCACCGGCGACATCGGCATGATGGACGCGCGCGGCTACATCCGCCTGATCGACCGCAAGAAGGACATGATCCTGGTCTCCGGCTTCAACGTGTACCCCAACGAGATCGAGGACGTGATCGCGCTGCACCCCGACGTGCTGGAAGTGGCGGCGATCGGCGTGCCCGACCCGGTGGCAGGCGAGCGCGTGAAGATCATCGTGGTGCCGCGCGGCAACACGCTCACCGAAGCTGCCCTGCTGGAGCACTGCCGTGCCCACCTGACCGGCTACAAGGTGCCGCGCTTCGTCGAGTTCCGCCGCGAGGCCCTGCCCAAATCGGCCGTCGGCAAGATCCTGCGCCGCGAGCTGCGCGACAGCGATCCGGACATCCAGCGCGCCCGCGCTGCCCGGGCCTGACCGGACAGGCGTCCACCACAACGGCAGCGCCCACAGGAGACCGGCATGCAGATCCGCCCGCTCGCCGCCGCCACGGTCTTGGCCTGGGCGGTCTGCGCCTGGACCCAGCCGCAGGCCGAGCCTGACGGCGAAGCCGCCGTGCCCGCCTCGGCGGCATCGCCGTCCGCCGTCGCCGCCAACTTTGCCGCCATGGACACGGCGGCGCAGGCAGCCTGGCTCGGTGCGCACGTGCGTGACGGCAGCCTGGCCGGCTGGTCCGATGAAGCGGTCCTCGCCATGGCCCGCGCCATGAAGCCCGACACCCTGGTGCGCTGGCTGCGCACCGAGGCCGCCGGGCTGCCCGAATATGAATACCGGATGCGCCGACAGGAACGCGTCAAGGACCGCTGGCAGAGCCAACCTTCGATCATGGACATCCGCTACCGCCACGCGCCGCGCCAGGTCTACGTGCGCTGGCTCGAGGGCGGCAGCCACGCTGGGCAGGAAATCGTCTACGACGAGACCGTCCGCCAGGACGAGGTGTTCGGCCACCTGGGCGGCCTGCTCGGCTTCGCGACCATCTGGAGCGCGCTGGACGGCCCGATCGTCCGGTCGCAGTCGAACCACACGGCGCGCGAACTCGGCCTGCAGTTCATCGTCGATACGCTCGAGCGCGATGGCCGTGCCTACGCGGCGGCCGGACACATCGCCAAGTTCGACGAGGCCCGGATCGTCACCGAGGACGGCGTGCGCATGCTGCAGCTGACCAGGGATGCCCCCGGCGGCCCGCCCGCGTTCTACGCCAAGCGCGTGCGTCTGTATTTCGACCTCAGGCACCCCTGGGTCCGTGCCGAAGAGGCATGGGACGCATCGGGCCGGCAGCTGGAAAAAATCGTGATCGACAACGTCACGCGCAAGACCTGGAACGACCAGACATTCAACCCGAAAAATCCGGAGTACAAGTTTTAGAAACGGCCCGCAGCGCCTTGTTTTCCAAGGCTCCGCCGTCCGGCGGAGGCAACGCGGATACCCATCGGGGAAACCTCTGTTGCATGCGCGCCATCGTCGGCGGCGTGCCGCCCAAGTTCAACCTGTACGGCAGCGGCAACGTGATCGCGCCGATCCCGGTCATCGGTCCGCTGACGCTGATCAACCTGGGCCTGCCGCAGAACAACCCGGTCGCCACGGTGCGCGAATGGAGCCCGGCCATCCAGGTGGAATACCACTTCGGCACGGCACAGAGCAAAGTGCGCCCGTTCGTGGGCGTGGGCGTGAGCTACAACTTCTTCACCAACCTGCGCCTGAACTCGAACTTCGTCAACGCGCTGCAGAACCTGGGCCAGACGCTGCAATTGGGCATGGGGCAGATCCCGACCGGCCCGGGCAAGGTGAGCGCCGAGACCTCGAGTTCGTGGACGCCCACTGCCACGGCGGGCATATCGTACGAGTTCGCCAAGCGCTGGTTCGCCACCGGCACGGTGTCCTACCTGCCACTGAAGACGACCTCGACCATCACCATCCGCAGCCAGCAGGGCCAGGTGCTGGCCACCAACAAGACCGACATCAAGGTCAACCCGATCGTGTTCGGCCTGAACGTGGGCTACAAGTTCTGAGCCCTGACGGCCCCGCGCGCCGACGCCACCTCCGGGTGGCGTTTTTCATTGGGCGACGACCCGATATCATGGCGGGGTTCCGGTTCCGCCAACATCCCTGTCCACCACGCCACCCATGACCCAGCCTTCCATCGCCATCGTCGGAGCCGGCATTGCCGGCGTAGCCTGTGCCAACGCGCTCGCCGCGGAGGGCATCGCCGTCACCGTGTACGAGCGCAGCGGCGGCGTGGGCGGCCGGCTGGCGACGGTAGTGCTGCCGGAAGGCGCCCCGGCCTACGCCTTCGACCACGGCGCCCAGTCGTTCAACGTGCGCACCGAGGCCTTCCGCCGCGCCGTGGACGCCGCCCGCCGCCAGGGCCTGGTGATGCCCTGGCCGGCCCGCTGGGGCCATCGCACGGCCGACGGCCTGCAGGCCGATACGCGCGACGAGACCCGCTACGTCGGCCAGCCCGGCATGAGCGCGCTGGTGCGCAGCCTGGCCACGCCGCTGGACGTGCGCTTCGGCCACGCCGTCACGCGCGTGGCGCAGACGGGCAAGGGGTGGACACTGCATCGCAGCGGCGCCGACGCCGCGCAGGCCGACATGGTCGTGCTCGCGTTGCCCGCGCCCGAGCTGCCGGCCCTGTTCGACGAGGGCGGCGCGCCGGCCGCGCTGCGCGACACCATCGCACCGGTCCGCTACGCGCCGTGCTGGGCGCTGATGATGGGATTCGCCCAGCCGCTGCCCCTGCCCTACGACGGCATCCGCATCGACGACGACATGCTGGCCTGGGCCGCCCGCGACAACACCAAGCCAGGCCGCGTGATGGTCGACGAATCCTGGGTGGTGCACGCCTCGCCCGGCTGGTCGGCGGCGCACGCGGGCGATACGCTCGAACAGGCGCTGCACGCCATGCACGCCCGCTTTGCCGAGGCCTTCCCCGGCACGCCCGAGCCCACGGTCCTGGCCGCGCACCTGTGGCAGCATGCGCTGGTGGAGCAGTCCGCCGGCACCCCGTGCCACTGGGACGCCGCCCGCCGCCTGGGAGCCTGCGGCGACTGGTGCGAGGGACCGCGCGTGGAGGCCGCTTTCCTAAGCGGTGTGGCATTGGCCGCAAAGATCGCCGAAGCGCTATAGGAAAACGCCGCCGGGCGCTACAATATCAGGTTGTCTCGTGTTTCGTGTGCCGGGTCGCTCACCCGGTGGTGGACTGTTCCTGACGACGCCATGCGTACCCGACGCCAAGTCCTTGTCCTCGCCTGCGCCGCATTTGCGGCAGCGGTGCCCCTGCTGACCGCCCATGCGCAGGTGCTGCGCAACATCCCAGCGGATGCCCCACGCGCCAAGCTGACCGTCACCTCGGTCAATACCGGCACGCTCGATGGCGACCTCATCAGCAGCGACACGGAAATCCGCTTCGCGCCGGGCGTGCGCATCATCTCGCAGGACGGACGCCTGCTGCCGACCACCTCGCTGATCGGCCAGACGCTCAAGGTGCGCTACAAGCTCGACCTGTACCAGCAGCTGCTGACGGCCTGGGCCGTCAGCGACGAGGCGTACAAGCCGGCGGCGGACAGCCAGTAAGCCAACCTGGGGCCGCCCGCCCCGCGAAGCACGTGCCCCCAGGTCAACCACTGCGAACGGCACATGAAAAAAGTCTTCATCAAAACCTTCGGCTGCCAGATGAACGAGTACGACTCGGACAAGATGGCCGACGTCCTCAACGCCGCTGAAGGTCTCGTCCCCACCGACACGCCCGAAGACGCGGACGTGATTCTCTTCAACACCTGCTCGGTGCGCGAGAAGGCGCAGGAGAAGGTGTTCTCCGACCTCGGCCGCGTCAAAGCACTCAAGGCACGCAACCCGGACCTCGTGGTCGGCGTGGGCGGCTGCGTGGCAAGCCAGGAAGGCGCCTCCATCGTGGCGCGCGCCCCCTACGTGGACGTGGTGTTCGGCCCGCAGACGCTGCACCGCCTGCCGGAGCTGATCGACGCGCGCCGCCGCACGGGCCGCCCGCAGGTGGACGTGTCCTTCCCCGAGATCGAAAAGTTCGACCACCTGCCGCCCGCACGCGTGGAAGGCCCGAGCGCCTTCGTATCGATCATGGAGGGCTGCTCGAAATACTGCAGCTACTGCGTGGTGCCCTACACACGCGGCGAAGAGGTGTCGCGCCCGTTCGAGGACGTGCTGGCCGAGGTGGCCGGCCTGGCCGAGCAGGGCGTGCGCGAAGTCACGCTGCTGGGCCAGAACGTCAACGCCTACATCGGCAGGATGGGCGACACCAGCGAGCGCGCCGACTTCGCGCTGCTGCTCGAATACGTGGCCGAGATCCCCGGCATCGAGCGCATCCGCTACACCACCAGCCACCCGAAGGAATTCACCTCGCGCCTGATCGAGGCCTACGCCACCAACCGCAAGCTGGTCGACCACCTGCACCTGCCCGTGCAGCACGGCTCCGACCGCATCCTGATGGCGATGAAGCGCGGCTACACGGTGCTGGAGTACAAGAGCATCATCCGCAAGCTGCGCGCGATCCGGCCGGACATCTCGATCGCCACCGACGTCATCGTCGGCTTTCCCGGCGAGACCGATGCGGACTTCGCCAAGACCATGGACCTCGTCCACGAGATCGGCTACGACAACTCGTTCAGCTTCATCTACAGCCCGCGCCCCGGCACGCCGGCCGCCAACCTGCACGACGACACGCCGCACACCGTCAAGCTCGAGCGCCTGAAGCACCTGCAGGCGACCATCGATGCCAACATGGCGCGCATCAGTGAAAGCATGGTCGGCAGCGTGCAGCGCATCCTGGTGGAAGGCCCGTCGCGCAAGGATCCGAGCGAGCTGCACGGCCGCACCGAGAACAACCGCGTGGTCAACTTCGCCCTGCCCGACCTGACGCAGGCTCGCCGCGACCAGCTGGTCGGCCAGATGCTCGACGTGCGCATCGTGCACGCCTTCCCGCACTCGCTGCGCGGCGAAGTGGCGGTCCAACCATAATCGAACATCGAACGCACTGCCCTGGATGAAACTCACCACTGCGGAATTCGTCGCCCCCAAGAGCGACAATGCGCGCCTGCAGAACCTGTGCGGGCCGCTGGATGAAAACCTGCACCAGATCGAGCAAGCGCTGGACGTGACCATCAGCCGGCGCGGCAGCAAATTCACCGTGCGCGGTGCCAATGCACGGGCCGCCGCCAATGCACTGGAGACGTTCTACAACGCCGCGCGCGCGGCGCTGTCGGTGGACGACATCCAGCTCGGCCTGGTCGAAACGCGGCAGGTGGCCGCGCACGGCGCCTACCTGCCCGAAACGGGCGAGGATGACGCCGGCGACGGCACCGACCTGTCGCCCGTACTCCACACCCGCCGCACCGACCTGTACGGCCGCACGCCGATGCAGCGCGCCTATCTGCGCAGCATCCTGTCGCACGATCTGTCGCTCGGCATCGGCCCGGCCGGCACCGGCAAGACTTACCTGGCCGTCGCCTGCGCCGTGGATGCGCTGGAGCGCGACGCCGTCAAGCGCATCGTGCTCACACGCCCGGCGGTGGAGGCCGGCGAGCGCCTGGGCTTTCTGCCCGGCGACCTCGCGCAAAAGGTGGACCCGTACCTGCGCCCGCTGTACGACGCGCTGTACGACCTGCTCGGCTTCGACAAGACGCAGAAGATGTTCGAGCGCCAGATGATCGAGATCGCACCGCTGGCCTACATGCGCGGCCGCACGCTCAACCACGCCTTCATCATCCTGGACGAGGCGCAGAACACCACGCCCGAGCAGATGAAGATGTTCCTCACGCGCATCGGCTTCGGCTCCAAGGCGGTCATCACCGGCGACACCACGCAGATCGACCTGCCGCGCGGCCAGAAGAGCGGCCTGGTGGAAGCCCAACTGGTGCTGCGCGACGTGCGCGGCGTGGCGATGACGCGCTTCTCCAGCGTCGACGTGGTGCGGCACCCGCTGGTCGCCCGCATCGTCGAGGCCTATGACGAATTCCATGCCCAACACAAGGACGCCTGAACGTGGCTAAACCGAAGAAGACCCAACCCGCCGCCACAGCCCCCCGCATCGACGTGTTCGATGCCAAGGGCAAGCCGAAGACGGTGGATGCCAGCGCCCTGCGCATCGCCTTCGCCGACGGCCGCAGCCTGCTCGTCAGCCTGCCGGACACGGCCGACGGCGCTATCACCCTGGTGGCCGAGCACGCCGATGCCGCCACGCACGCCATGCTGGCGCTGCGCCCCGGGCACCATGACAGCATCACGCTGCGCATCGAGGCCGAGCCGGCCCAACCGGCCGACGACCTCGACGACGAGACGGCCGGCGCCGAGATGCTCACGCTGGACCTGACCGTGCAGCACGGCGACGAGCTCAAGGCCGCCGCGCGCAAGGCGTGCCCCAAGCAGAAGGACATCGAAGCGTGGATCGTGCCCGCGCTGTTCGCCGATGCGCAGCTCAACGTGCGCTTCGTCGGCGAAGAGGAGGGCCGCACGCTCAACCGCACCTATCGCGACAAGGACTACGCCACCAACGTGCTGACCTTCTCCTATTTGGAGACGGAAGACGATCCGGTGTCCGCCGACATCGTGCTGTGCTGCCCGGTGGTCGAGAAAGAAGCCAAGGACCAAGGCAAGCCGCTGCGCGCCCACTACGCGCACCTGATCGTGCACGGCGCGCTGCACGCCCAGGGCTACGACCATGAAGACCCGGCCGAAGCCAAGGAGATGGAGGGCCTCGAAACCGAGGTCCTCGCCGAGCTCGGCTTCCCCGATCCCTACGCGGACCGCTGACGCCCGGTCCACCCCGCAAGACGCCGGCTCCGCGCCGGCGTTTTTTATTGGCGCCTCGCGTCGACGCGCCGGTGTTTCAACACTGCATCAATCCCGTTTCCCGCAAACCCAATGCTGACCAAGGTTTGCGGCACACCTCCACCGTTCGGCCCATGACCGCGCCGGTCAAACCGCCCATGCCCCCGCCCGCGAGCGTCGGCCAAACGGCACCCGCGCCGCTGTCCGTACGGCGCATGGGCTTTGCCATGGCCGCCCCTATGCTCGAAGCATAGGCCGGCCCGCGTGCGCCAGCGTGCCGCGCATGCCAGCCGGCCCATCGACGAAGCCGCCGCTCGGGCGGCAGTGAGCCATCCCGCGCCCAGACGGGGAGGCCCGACGGGGAGGTCATCATGCGTCAACGCTTCATGGACAGCATTCCGTGGGCCACGCTGCTGGTCGGCGTGGGGGTCGGCGCTGCGCTCGCCACCACACCCAACATCGCCCACGCGGATCACCGGCAGTCCTGCTATGCCGGCCTCGTGCTCGTGTTCGACGGCAAGTGGCACCCGGGCGGCGTGGTCGGCTGCCGCACCGTCAATGTCTCCGACAGCAACAACGTCGTGGGTGCGGAGGTCAACCTGCTGATCGCGCCAGGCATGATCCGGCCACGCGTGCAGGCCGTGGTCGGCAGCACCAGCGTGCAGGCGCTGGTCGGCGGCGGCTACGACTTCGCCAGCAGCAAGGCGCTGGTCGGCGTGGGCGTCACCGGCGACCACTGGCTGAGCGGCGTCGATTACGAGATCGCGGGCCGCTGGACCGCGTACGCCGGCGTCAGCACGCTCAACCGCTATCACGCCAATGCGCGTCCGGACCCCGTCAGCCCGACACCCGCGCCGTCGAACAATGTCACGGCGCCTCCGTCGACGAACAACACAGCGCCAGCCCCCGCATCGGCGCCGGGCGCATCGCCGAGCCCCGCGCCAGCGCCAAGCCCAGGTTCCTCGCCCAGCCCCACTCCCACGCCGTCCCCGAGCCCCGGCCCCACGCACAGCCCGACACCGACACCGACACCGACACCGACACCGACACCGACACCGACACCGACACCGACACCGACACCGACACCGACGCCGACACCCACACCCACGCCGAGCCCGAGTCCTTCACCGAGTCCTTCACCGAGTCCTTCACAGAGTCCTTCACCGAGCCCGACGCCCGCTCCGGCGCCGACACCCAGCCCCGCCCCGACCCCGGCGCCCTGCGGCTGCCACGGCGGCGACCATGATGGACACCATGGCGGTGACCACGACGGCCATCACGGCGGCGATGGCGACGGCCACCATGGTGAACACGGCGGCGACGGTGGACATGGCGACAATGGCGGACGCGGTGGCAATGGTGGACATGGCGGAGAAGGCGGCCCTGGCGGTGGCAGCGGTGACCACAGCGGCCACCAAGATCGCGGCGGCGACGGCGGTGACGATTCCCATGGCGGCAACGGCCATCACCACGACAGCGATCACGCGGACCACGGTGGGGATGACAGCCACCAGGACCGTGGCGGTGATGGCGGCGGTGACCACGGCAACGGCCCAAGCGACCAGGGCAGCCATCCCGCCAGCAAGCAGGACGACCAGGGTTGACGCCCATGCAGGCCGTGCCGGCGCAAGCGCACGGCACGGCCTGCCCATGTGAAATACACGCCACCTGCGTCCGGGTGACGCCCCTGCCCGGACAATCGCCCGCGCCGTCGCATGGCGCCGGGCCGTCATCGGGACCGCCGGCCTTTTGGTGTATGCTGGGCTGATGTACAACAACGCGCCTTCGCGCCATGAATGATCCGTATCCCAGTCCGAAGCCAGCCGATAAACCCCGCTCGCTGCTGGAACGCCTGACCGATCTCATCTCGCCCGAGCCCGAGTCGCGGGCCGAGCTGCTGGAAATCCTCCAAGACGCGCACGCGCGCAACCTGATCGATGCCGACTCCCTGTCGATGATCGAAGGTGTTTTCCAGGTCTCCGACCTGTGCGCGCGCGACATCATGATCCCCCGCGCGCAGATGGACGCGATCAACATCGCCGACGCGCCCGCCGAATTCATCCCCTTCGTACAGCAGGCCGCGCATTCGCGCTTCCCCGTCTACGAGGGCAGCCGCGACAACATCATCGGCATCCTGCTGGCCAAGGACCTGCTGCGCTACTACACGGATGAAGACTTCGACGTGCGCGACATGCTGCGCCCGGCCGTGTTCATTCCCGAATCCAAGCGGCTGAACGTGCTGCTGCGCGACTTCCGCGTCAACCGCAACCACATCGCCATCGTCGTCGATGAATACGGCGGCGTGGCCGGCCTGATCACCATCGAAGACGTGCTGGAACAGATCGTCGGCGATATCGAGGACGAATACGATTTCGACCAGGAGGAAGACAACATCCTCCACACCGCCGACGGCCACATGCGCGTGCGCGGGCTGACCGAGATCAGCCAGTTCAACGAAGCCTTCGGCACGCACTTCTCCGACGAGGACGTCGACACCGTCGGCGGCCTGCTCGCCAACCACCTGGGCCGCGTGCCGCACCGGGGCGAGAAGATCGTGCTGGGCACGCTGCAGTTCGACGTGCTGCGCGCCGATGCGCGGCAGGTGCAGGTGCTGCTGGTGCGCCACCTCGCCACACCCACGCCGGGCGTCGCCACCCCGGCCGACCCGTCCCGCTCCAACCCCGCCTGATCGCCTGAGTTCCGTTTCCGTGCGCGCTTTGTTCTCTTCCCCTGCCGCCGACGCTGCTGGCCGGCAGGAAGCCCCGGCCGTGCCGCTTGCCCGGCTGCGCTTCGCCGCGCCGCTGGCGGTGCTGCTGGGCGTCATGCATACGCTGGCCTTCGCGCCCAACCACTGGTGGTGGCTGCAGATCCTGTCGCTGGCCGGGCTGGCGGCACTGGCCCGGCAGGCACCGCGCCTGCGCGACGTGGCCTGGGTCGGCTACGCCTTCGGTCTGGGCTGGTTCCTGTCGGGCGTCTGGTGGCTGTACATCAGCATGCACGTCTACGGCGACATGCCGGCGTGGATGGCCGCGGCGGCCGTGCTGCTGTTCTCGGCCTACCTGGCCCTGCACCCGGCGCTCGCGGCCTGGCTGTGGCAGCGCCTCGCGCGCAGCCGGCAGTTGTCCGGCACGGCCAGCGCACTCGTTTTCGGCGCGGCGTGGCTCGTGTCGGAATGGCTGCGCGGCACGGTGTGGACGGGCTTCCCCTGGATCAACGGCGGTTATGCCCACACTGACGGTCCGCTGGCCGGCTATGCGCCGCTGGTCGGCGTGTATGGCATCGTCGCGATCGCCGCCACGCTGGCCGGCCTGCTGTGCGTGGCCGCCGAGCGCCGGCTGCACTGGCTGGCGGGCCTCGCGCGCCTCGCGGGCATGGCCGTGCTGGCCGCCGGCTGGCCGCTGCACACCATCGCGTGGACCCAGCCGGTGGGCAAGCCGATCTCCATACGGCTGCTGCAAGGCAACGTGCCGCAGGACGTGAAGTTCCAGCAGACCGGCATCGACCGCTCGCTGGCGCTGTACACCAAGATGGTGACCGAGCAGCCCGCCCAGCTGGTGGTGACGCCCGAGACGGCCTTCCCGATCATGCTCCAGGACCTGCCGCAGGAGATCGCGCTGGCCATCCGCACCTATGTGGACACGACCGGCTCCAGCGTGCTGTTCGGCGCGGTAAACGCGGATTCGACGGTGGACTACACCAACAGCGCGTTCGGCGTCGGCCCGTGGTTCAAGGGGGTGTATCGCTACGACAAGCACCACCTCGTGCCCTTCGGCGAATTCATCCCGTTCGGCTTCCACTGGTTCGTCCACATGATGAACATGCCGCTGGGCGACTTCCGCCGCGGCCCGCCGGTGCAGCCGCCCATGCCGGTGGCCGGCCAGCGCGTCGCGCCCAACATCTGCTACGAGGATTTGTTCGGCGAGGAGATCGCCGCATCGCTGCGCCACGCGGAGCAGCCGGCCACGATGCTCGCCAACGTGACCAACCTGGCCTGGTTCGGCGACACCATCGCGCTGGACCAGCACCTGCAGATCTCGCGCATGCGGGCCCTGGAGACCGGCCGGCCGATGCTGCGCGCGACCAACACCGGCGCCACCGCCGTGGTGCGCCCGGACGGCAGCGTGCAGGCGCGGCTGCCCGTGTTCACGCTCGGCACGCTGCAGGCCGACGTGCAGGGCATGCAGGGTCTGACGCCGTTCGTGCGGACCGGCAACGCACCCGCGCTGGGCGCCGGCGTGCTGGTGCTGCTGGCCGCGCTGGCGCGCCGCCGCCGCGCCGGGGCGGCATGATCCGTTCCCGTCCGGCGGTTTTTCGCGCACTTTGCGGGACGCCAGACAAAAAACGCTAAAATTCAACGTTTTACGGCGGGCGCGCAGGCAGCCCGCCGCTGCATTCGACCGCCGCGCGGCCCGCTTCGGCCGCGCCGGACCAACGGGTACCACCATGCTCACCTTCCAGCAACTCATCCTCAAGCTGCAGTCGTACTGGGACGCCCAGGGCTGCGCGCTGCTGCAGCCGATCGACCTCGAAGTCGGTGCCGGCACCTCGCACGTCCACACCTTCCTGCGCGCCATCGGCCCGGAGCCATGGCTTGCCGCCTACGTACAGCCATCGCGCCGCCCCAAGGACGGCCGCTACGGCGAGAACCCCAACCGGCTGCAGCACTACTACCAGTACCAGGTGGTGCTCAAGCCCGCGCCGGAGAACATCCTCGACCTGTACCTCGGCTCGCTGCAGGCGCTGGGGCTGGACCTCAAGCAGAACGACGTGCGCTTCGTGGAGGACGACTGGGAAAACCCCACGCTCGGCGCCTGGGGCCTGGGCTGGGAGGTCTGGCTCAACGGCATGGAAGTGACGCAGTTCACCTACTTCCAGCAGGTCGGCGGCCTCGACTGCAAGCCCATCACCGGCGAGATCACCTACGGCATCGAGCGCCTGGCGATGTATCTGCAGCAGGTCGAGAACATCTACGACCTGATCTGGACGGAGTGGGAAGAGCCGGGCCCCAACGGCCCTGTCAAGCGCCGCCTGACCTACGGTGACGTCTATCACCAGAACGAAGTCGAGCAGTCGACGTACAACTTCGAGCACGCGGATACGACCGTGCTGTTCCGCCGCTTCGCCGAACACGAGGCCGAGGCCAAGCGCCTGATGGGCGTGCGCGAGGAAGGCGCGGCCGACGATGGCGCACCGGTGCCGCAGCTGGCGCTGCCCGCCTACGAACAGGTGCTCAAGGCCGGCCACACCTTCAACCTGCTGGACGCGCGCGGTGCCATCTCGGTGACCGAGCGCGCCGCCTACATCGGCCGCATCCGCAACCTGTCGCGGCTGGTGGCGCAGGCCTACTACGACTCGCGCGAACGCCTGGGCTTCCCGATGTGCGGCACGACCGCAGCGCCGGCGGCCACGGAGGCCGCATGACGGTCACTCGCGCCCGGCGCTGCCTGGCCCTGCTGATGGCCGCCGCGCTGACCCTGCCCGCGGGGTTCGCGCAGGCCCGTCACCACCGTGCAGCCAAGCCGGCGCCGGCCGCCGATAAAGCCTTCACCTTGCCCGACAACCTGTCGCAGCTGTGCGTGGCCGACGCCAGGCCGCTGCAGCAGGCCCTGGCCGCCCAGTGGACGCCCGCGCCCGCCTCGCTCGACCAGTGGAGCAGCCTGGTCCGCACCATCGCGTGCGACCTGTCCGGCGCGCGCGACCTCGGCTGGCACCGCGTGCCGCTGCGGACCTACGCGACCACCCTGCGCTTCCCCTTCACCTGGATCGAATGGCAGGGCCCGGGCAGCAAGGCGCAGCGCCGCGCGCGCGTGTTCCGCTCGTCGGCGCAGCTGCCGAGCCGGCTCGAATTCAAGGTATCGGGCTCGCTGCAGGAGGTGCGCTACGACGCCCGCCGCGGCGTGCTGAGCGCACGCTTCCTGCGTCGCGAAGCCACCGCGCCAGGCAGCCACCCGGCACCGATCGCGCCGCCGCCTCCGCCGGGCCAGTGCTCCGGCACGCAGCTGCAGTTCCAGCAGCAGAACGGCGTGTGGTTGCTGTCGGGCGTGGAGCCCCTGCCAGGCTCGCCCTGTTGAACCCAATACCGTACCGCCGCCCACGCGCGGCGCAGAACAACGACGTCTCCGATTCTTACGCTATGTCCACCCTCCTGATCGAACTGCTGACCGAAGAACTGCCGCCGAAGGCGCTGGCCCGCCTGGGCGAGACGTTTGCGCAGAGCCTGTTCGACGGTCTGTCGGCGCAAGGCCTGCTCGAGGAAGGCGCGCAAGTGGAAGGCTTTGCCACCCCGCGCCGCCTGGCCGCGTCGATCACCGGCGTGCGCCGCGCCGCGCCCAACCGCGAGCTGCGCGAGAAGGTGCTGCCCGTCAACATCGCCTTCGACGCCGAAGGCAAGCCGGCCGCGCCGCTGGCCAAGAAGCTCGCGGCGCTCGCCAAGTCGGTCGGCGTGGACACGATCGCGCCCGAATCGCTGGAGCGCGCGCCGGACGGCAAGGCCGAATCGCTGTTCTACCGCTACACCGCGCGCGGCGCCGTGCTGGCCGACGGCCTGCAGGCCGCGCTGTCGCAGACCATCGCCGGCCTGCCGATCCCCAAGGTGATGACCTACCAGCGTCCCAACTGCGACAGCGTGCAGTTCGTGCGCCCGGCGCACCGCCTGATCGCGCTGCTGGACGACGAGGTCATCTCCGCCAGCGTGCTGGGCCTGCAGTCGGGCAACGTGACGCTGGGCCACCGCTTCCTGTCGGCCGGCGAGATCGTCATCCCACACGCCACCGCGTATGCGGGCACGCTGCAGTCGCAGGGCAAGGTCATCGCCAGCTATGCCGAGCGCAAGGAAGCGATCCGCGCCGAGCTGCAGAAGGCCGCCGGCGCGGATATGGTCCTGATGCCCGAAGCGCTGCTCGACGAGGTCAACTCGCTGGTCGAATGGCCGGTGGTCTACCCCTGCCACTTCGACGAACCATTCCTCGCCGTGCCGCAGGAGTGCCTGATCCTGACCATGCAGACCAACCAGAAGTACTTTGCGCTGACCGACGCGCAAGGCCATCTGCGCAACCGCTTCCTGATCGTCTCCAACCTGGCCACCGACACGCCGCAGGCCATCATCGAAGGCAACGAGCGCGTGGTGCGCCCGCGCCTGGCCGACGCCAGCTTCTTCTTCGAGCACGACAAGAAGAAGCCACTAGCCGACCGCGTGCCGCAGCTCTCGCGCGTGGTCTACCACAACAAGATCGGCACGCAGCTCGAGCGCGTCTCGCGCCTGCAGGCGATCGCCGGCCAGCTGGCCGAGAAGCTCGGCGCGGATGTCCCGCACGCTTCGCGCGCGGCGCTGCTGGCCAAGGCCGACCTGCTGACCGACATGGTCGGCGAGTTCCCCGAGCTGCAGGGCACCATGGGCACCTACTACGCCCGCCACGACGGCGAGCCTGAAGACGTGGCGCTGGCCTGCTCCGAGCACTACCAGCCGCGCTTCGCCGGCGACGCGCTGCCCGGCACCGCCACCGGCACCGTGGTGGCGCTGGCCGACAAGCTGGAAACGCTGGTCGGCATCTGGGGCATCGGCCTCGCGCCCACCGGCGAAAAGGACCCGTTCGCCCTGCGCCGCCATGCGCTGGGCATCCTGCGCATGCTGATCGAGAAGCCGCTGGCGCTGGGCGTCGCCGAAGTGCTGGAGGTGGCCGCCGCGAGCTTCGAGGGCATCGCCGCCGTCAAGCCGGACCTGGCCGCCATCACCGACTTCCTGTACGACCGCCTGCGCGGCTACCTGAAGGACAAGGGCTACAGCACCAACGGAGTGGAGGCCGTGGTCAGCCAGCGCCCGCAGCGCCTGGACGACATCGTCGCGCGCCTGGAAGCCGTGCGCGCCTTCGCCGCCCTGCCGCAGGCCGAAGCGCTGGCCGCCGCCAACAAGCGCATCACCAACATCCTGAAGAAGACCGACATCGCCATCAGCGCGGTGCAACCGCAACTGCTCAGGGAAGACGCCGAGCGCGCACTGCACCAGGCCGTCGCCACCTCGGAGCCGCACGTGCACGATGCCTTCGCGCGCGGCGACTTCACCACCGCGCTCAAGACGCTGGCCGGCCTGCGCGAGGCAGTCGACAGCTTCTTCGACGGCGTGATGGTGATGGCCGACGATACCGCGCTGCGCGATAACCGCCTGGCCCTGCTGGGCGAGCTGCACGGTCTGATGAACCGTGTGGCCGACATCTCCAAGCTGGCAGCGTAAGCCTGTCCTCCGGAGCCCCGACATGCCGCACGTACCGAAGCTCGTGATCCTGGACCGCGATGGCGTCATCAACCTCGACAGCGACCAGTTCATCAAGTCGCCCGACGAGTGGATCGCCATCGACGGCAGCCTGGAGGCGATCGCCGAACTGAACCAGGCCGGCTACCAGGTGGTGGTCGCCACCAACCAGTCGGGCATCGGGCGCGGGCTGTTCGAGGCCGCCGCGCTCAACGCCATGCACGAAAAGATGTACAAGGCGCTGGCGGCGCAGGGCGGCCGCGTCGATGCGGTCTTCTTCTGCCCCCACACCGCCGCCGAAGGGTGCGACTGCCGCAAGCCCAAGGCCGGCATGTTCCATGAGATCGCCCGCCGCTTCGACGTCGACCTGACCGGCATGCCGGTGGTCGGCGATTCGCTGCGCGACCTGCAGGCCGGCGTGGAAGTCGGCGCCGTGCCTCACCTCGTGCTGACCGGCAAGGGCACCAAGACGCTGCAAACCGGCAACCTGCCGCCCGGCACGCAAGTCCACCAGGACCTGCGCGCCTTCGCCCGCGCGCTGCTATCGCCCGCACATCATCCTCCCGGCACGCCGTCGCGCGCGCCGACCGAATCCGCACCATGATTTTTGTCCGCTCGCTGCTGTTCCTGGTTTACCTGATCATCTGGACACCGTTCTATGCGGTGGCCTGCTTCATCGCATTTCCGTTCATGAACCGGCATCGCCGTTTCTGGATGGTGACGGGTTGGACCAAGTCCGTCATCTGGATGGCGCGCTGGCTGCTTGGCATCCGCTGGCAATACCAGGGCTGGGAGCACATCGAGGAGGCGGCCGCCACCAACAAGCAGGTGGTCCTGCTCTCCAAGCATCAGTCGGCCTGGGAGACCATTGCATTTGTCGCGATCATGCCGCGCCCGCTGTGCTACGTGTTCAAGCGCGAGCTGCTGTACGTGCCGTTCTTCGGCTGGGCGCTCGGCATGCTGAAGATGGTGCACATCAACCGCAAGGACGGCACCAACGCCTTCGCCTCGGTGGTGCGCCAGGGCAAGGAGCGGATGGCCGACGGCTCGTGGATCATCATGTTCCCCGAAGGCACGCGCACCCCGGCGGGCGCCCCCCACCCGCGCTACAAGAGCGGTGGCGCGCGGCTGGCCGTGGACACCGGCGCATGGGTCATCCCGATCGCGCACAACTCGGGCCGGCTGTGGCCGCGCAACTCGTTCCTGAAGCACCCGGGGCTGATCACGCTGTCGGTCGGCCCGGCCATCTCCAGCACCGGCAAGACCGCCGACCAGCTCAACCGCGAAGTGCAAGCGTGGATCGAGGCGGAAATGCGCCGGATCGACGCGGACAGCTACAGCGTGCGTGCATGAAAGGGCCGCGACCGCCGGCATCGCCCGCCGCTGCCGAATCCGCACAGTTGGAGTTGCCGCTGCTCGCGGCGCCGGCCGATCCGGTTGCCGCCAACCCGCCCGCCGACCCCGCCTTCCCCAACCCGGCCGCGCCGCTGGGCCCCGAGCAGCGCCGCCTCACGCTCGGCGAGCACACGCTGGTCTACCACTTCAAGCGCTCATCGCGGCGCACCATCGGCTTTGTCGTCGATGACCGCGGCCTGTCCATCACCGCACCACGCTGGGTGACCCTCGCCGAGATCGAGCACTCCATCGCCGGAAAGCAGAAGTGGATCTTCGCCAAGCTGGCCGAATGGCGTACCCAGGCCGCGCGCAGGGTCCTGCCGCCGATGCACTGGCAGGACGGCGCCGCCCTGCCCTTCCTCGGCAAGCCGATCACGCTCCGGCTGGAATCACCGAACGGCGCACTGATGTTCGACGCCGACACGCGCGCCCTGCATCTCGGCCTGCCGCCCACCGCCACCGAACAGCAGATCAAGGACCGGGTGCAGGGCTGGCTGCAGAACCAGGCGCGGCGGCTGTTCGGCGAACGGCTGGACGTGTACGCCGAACGCCTCGGCGTGCGGCACAGTGCCTACGCCCTGTCCTCGGCCGCGACCCGCTGGGGCAGTTGCACGGCCGACGGCAAGATCCGGCTCAACTGGCGGCTGGTGCATTTTCCGCAGTCGCTGATCGACTATGTGGTGGCGCATGAGCTGGCGCATCTCAAGGAGATGAACCACAGTCCGCGGTTCTGGGACACGGTGGAGTCGATCTTTCCCGAGTTCCGCGAGGCGCGGGAGCAATTGCGGTCGCATCCGCCGGAATATTTGCCCGTCTTCTGAATTTGCTTTCGCGGTCCGTCCTTTTCTTCTGTGAGGACGGAACTTAGTGGTGCATCCCGGGCCCCGTCCCCTGCCGGGGCCGAAACCCGGGATGCACCACCAAGACAAAAACCAACCAAGCCAATCCCCCACCACCAGCACATTCCCCCACACCCTCCTACAATATCGGCTCCCCGCAGTCCCCAAGAAGGAAAACCCCATGCGAATGCTCCACACCATGCTGCGCGTCGGCGACATGCAGCGTTCCATCGACTTCTACACCAAGGTGCTCGGCATGCAGCTGCTGCGCACCAGCGACAACCCGGAATACAAGTATTCGCTGGCCTTCGTCGGCTACGGTCCGGAATCCAGCCACTCGGTGATCGAGCTGACCTATAACTACGGCGTCAGCGAATACACGCTCGGCACGGCGTTCGGCCATCTCGCCATCAAGGTCGGCAACGCGGCGCAGGCGTGCGACCAGATCCGCGCGGCGGGCGGCAAGGTTACGCGCGAGGCCGGCCCGGTCAAGGGCGGCAGCACCATCATCGCCTTCGTGGAAGACCCCGACGGCTACAAGATCGAGCTGATCCAGGCGCGCTCGATGCCGGATGGCGACCGCCACTGACCTGACGCGCCGGCCGCTGGACGGCACCGCCATCGGCCTGATGGTGGTGCTGTGCATGTGCTGGGGCCTGCAGCAGGTCGCCATCAAGGTGGCCGTGCACGATGTCGGTCCGGTCATGCAGGCCGGCGTGCGCTCGGCGATCGCGTCGGTGCTGGTGCTGGCGTTTGCGCTATGGCGCGGCACGAGCCTGACGCTGCGCGACGGCACGCTGCCGGGCGGCCTGATGGCGGGCGTGCTGTTCGGTATCGAGTTCCTCTGCATCTTCATCGGCCTGGGCCATACCACGGCCTCGCGCATGGCGGTGTTCCTGTACACCGCGCCGATCTTCACGGCGCTCGGGCTGCACGTGTTCGTGCCGGGCGAGCATCTGCGGCTGCGGCAGTGGGCGGGCATCGGCATTGCGTTCGCGGGCATGGTGCTGGCCTTCGCCGACGGCATGCTGCATCCGGCGGCCGGCCCGTCGACGTCGCTGGGCGATGCGCTGGGCGTGCTGGCGGGTGTGCTGTGGAGCGCGACCACCCTCGTGGTACGCGCGAGCCGACTGTCGGAGGCCCCGGCGGCGAAGACGCTGCTGTACCAGCTGGCCGTCTCCGCCGCGCTGCTGCTGGCGATGGCGGCCGGCACCGGCCAGGCCTGGACGGCCGACCTCACGCCCACCGCGCTGGCGAGCCTCGCCTACCAATCCGTGCTGATCGCCTTCGCCAGCTACCTGACGTGGTTCTGGCTGCTGCGCCGCTACCTGGCGTCGCGGCTGTCGGTGTTCTCGTTCCTGACGCCGCTGTTCGGCGTGGCGTTCGGCGTGCTGCTGCTGCACGACCCCGTCGGCCTGCGGTTCGCGCTGGCCGCGGCGCTGGTGCTGTCGGGCATCCTGCTCGTCAATCTTCGGTGAGGTTGGGCGCGCCGCCGGCGATGCGGTCGGCCGGCAGCGCGTTCGCCACCGCCACGAAATCGGCCACCGGGACTTCCTCCGCGCGGCGGCCCAGATCGAAACCGAGCGCGTCGAAATCGATCACCTCGCGCAGCGACCCCAGCGTGTTGCGCAGCACCTTGCGCCGCTGCGAGAACGCCAGCGTCACCACCGTGCCCAACGCCCGCATATCAACCGGCGCATACGGCGACTTGTCCGCCGGCCAGGGGATCATCCGCACCACCGCCGAATCCACCTTGGGCGGCGGGTTGAACGAGCCCGGCGGCACATCGAGCACCGGCTCCATGTAGTAGCGCACCTGCAGCATCACCGACAGGCGGCTGAACGCCTTGCTGCCCGGCACGGCCACCATGCGATCGACCACCTCCTTCTGCAGCATGAAATGCTGGTCGCGGATACGATCAGCGAAGGCACTCAGGTGGAACAGCAGCGGACTGGAGATGTTGTACGGCAGGTTGCCGACAATGCGCAGCGACCGCCCGGGGACATGCAGGGTGCCGAAGTCGAACGCCAGCGCATCGCCCGCGTGGACGATCAGCTTGTCGCCGAAACGCCACTGCAGGCGCGCCACCAGGTCGCGGTCGAGCTCGACGACCTGCAGCGTGGGCACGCGTTCCATCAGCGGCACGGTCAGCGCGCCGAGGCCCGGGCCGATCTCGACCAGCACGTCGTCCGGCTGCGGATCGATGGCGGCCACGATGGCGTGGATCACGCCTTCGTCCACCAGGAAGTTCTGGCCGAAGCGCTTGCGGGCCTGGTGCCCCTGGTGAACGCCGGAAGTGGATCGCGCCATAGCGAAGCTCGAAAAACGGAAGAAGTGGAATCAGGAATGCGCCGCATGGCGGGCCATCTCGACGGCGGTATCGATCGCCTCGATCAGGCTGCCCGCCTCCGCGCGGCCGGTGCCGGCAAGATCCAGCGCGGTGCCGTGGTCGACGGAGGTGCGCACGAACGGCAGCCCCAGCGTGATGTTGACGCCGTGGCCGAAGGTGCCGTACTTGAGCGGTGCCAGGCCCTGGTCGTGATACATCGCCAGCACGCAATCGGCATCGGCCAGCAGGCGCGGCTGGAACAGCGTGTCGGCGGGATACGGCCCGCGGGCGTCGATGCCGCGCGCACGCGCCCGGGCAATGGCGGGTTCGATCACCTCGATCTCCTCGCGGCCCAGATGACCCGATTCGCCGGCATGCGGGTTCAGCCCGGTGACCAGGATGCGAGGCGCGGTCATGCCGAAGCGGCCGCGCAAGTCCCGCTGCACGATGTCCAGCGTCTCATCCAGCACGGCGGGTGTGATGGCGTCCGGCACCTCGCGCAGCGGCAGGTGCGTGGTGGCCAGCGCCACGCGCAGCATGGCGTCGCCATGCGCGGGCTGCGGACCGGCCAGCATCATCACCACGCGCGGCGTGCGGCTGCGCTCGGCCAGGTACTCGGTATGGCCGGTGAACGGCACGCCGGCGTCGTTGATGGTGCTCTTCTGCACCGGGGCCGTCACCATCGCGCCGTAGCGCACCTTGCCCGTGGCATCGGGCAGGCAGCCGTCGATGGCGGCATCCAGCAGGTCGAGCACATAGCGGCCATTGGCGGCATCGAGCACGCCGGTGCGCATCGGCACCCCCAGCGGACGCGCGACCAGGGTGAGCGCCGCCGCCGCATTCCGCCATGCATCACCCAAGCCGATGGCATCGGCGCGCGCCTGCAGCAGCGCGGCGTCGCCGATCACATGCCAGCGCACGTCGGCATGGCGGGCGGCGGACTGCCGCAGCAGGTGCAGCAGCGCCGTCACAGTGATGTCCGGACCGATGCCAGCCGGTTCGCCGGTCGTGATGGCAATGTTCAGCATGCGGCGCTTTTCAGTGACTTCGGTAGCATCAGAAATGGAACGGCCGCCCGCGGGCGGCCGTGAACCGGAGGTTGCGTGCGTCCTGACAGCGTACCCGACTTACTGCTGGCGGTTCACGCGGTATTCCACGTGGGCGCTGTCGCGCAGCTGGCGCAGCCAGTCTTCATACGCGGCCTGGATATTCTGCTCGCGAATCGCCGAGCGCGCATAGTCGCGCTGGCGGTCCACCGGCACTTCAGCTTCGCGGCGGCCTTCCACCTGGATCAGGTGCACGCCGAACTGGCTCTGCACCGGCTGCGAGACCTCGCCCGGCTTGAGCAGGTTCATCGCCTGCTCGAACTCCGGCACCAGCTGGCCGGGCGACACCCAGCCCAGCTCGCCGCCCGCGCTGGCCGAGGCATCCTGCGAATAGCGGCGCGCCGCATCGCCGAAATCGTAGCCGTGGACGATGCGGTCACGCAGGCCGGCCAACTGGCGGCGCGCGTCGTCGGCCGGCATGGTCGGGCCGGTCTTGATCAGGATATGACGGACCTGCGTCTGGGCCACCTTGGCCGTGATGGCGGTGCCCTGCACACGCTTGTCCACCAGCTTCAGCACGTGGAAGCCGGCGGGGCTCTCGATCACCTGGCCCACCACCTGGCCCGGCTTCAGATCGACCACAGCGTTGGCGAACTGCGCCGGCAGGCGACCGATCGGGCGCAGGCCCAGCTCGCCGCCCTGCGCGGCCTCGGGCGCGCCGGAGTGGTCGCGCGCCAGCTTGGCGAAGTCCGCGCCGCCCTGGACCTGCTTCAGCAGGCCCTCGGCCTTGCCGCGCGCCGCCGCCTTTTGCTCGGCGGAGGCATCCTCGGCCACCGGCACCAGGATCTGCGCGACGTTATATTCCTGCGAACCGCCCGATGCGGCGCCGCCGCCCTGCTGGGCGAGGAAGTTGTCGATCTCGCCGTCGAACACCTGCACCTTGGAATCCACCTCGCGATCGCGCAGGCGGGCCAGCAGGATCTCCTGCCGCAGGTCTTCACGGTACTTGTCGTAGGCCAGCCCCGACTGGACCAGCTTGGACTTGAGCTGCGGCACCGACAGGTTGTTGCGCTGGGCCACGCTTTCCACCGCGCGGTCCACGTCGGCGTCCGACACGCGGATGCCGCTTTCCTTGGCCGTCTGCGCCTGCACGCGCTCCAGGATCAGCTGCTCCAGCACTTCGCCGAGCAGATCGGCGCGCGCCGGCATCGGGCGGTTCTGCGACTGCAGGGTGCGTTCGACCAGGTCAGCGCGGTCCAGCAGCTCGCGGCGGGTGATGATGTCGGTATTGACCACGGCCACCACTTCGTCAACCAGCTGGCTGCGCGCCGCGCCGGACGCCATCGACGGCCCCGGCAGGGTGCCTCGCAGCAGCGGCTGGCTGGGCGACGCATCGGGCGTGGCGAAGATGCCGCGCAGCGGCGCGCTCTTCTTCTGCGTCTGCTGCGCATGGGCGGCGGGCAGCAGCGCCGCACCGGCCATCAGCGCAACCAGCGCACCGGTCACCATACCCAGCCGGAGGGTGGGCGCCACGCGCGTGGCAGAGCGGACAGCAGTCGATTTGCAAGCCATAGTCATTCGTATTGATCCAGCACGGACGGCGTGACCGGCTGCGCGGTGACCGGCTGATAGCCGGGCACGTTGAGACGGATCACGTCGATCGGATTGTTCCCCACCTTCGACAGCCCCTTGAACTCGATCTGGGCAAAGATGTGCGTCGTATAGCCCGAGGTCGCGTTGCTGTAGCGCTGCACTGCCAGCCGCCCGACCCAGCAGTCGGCGACATATTCGAAGCCGAGCAGCATGTCCGACGGCTTCTTGGCGTTCATGTCGTAGCCGATGCGCCCCAGGCCGTACAGGCGGCGCGTCAGCGGCCACTGCGCCGAGATGTCGGTCTGCTCCAGCGCCAGCTGCCCGGTGTTGGCATCGGCGCGATAGTAGCGGTAGCCGAGGTTGATCACCTTGTTGGCATCCGGCTTCCAGCTGAACGCCACCGTCGAGCGCATGATGCGGTCGATGTCCTGATTGTACTGAAGGTTGGTATCGAAGAAGATACCGCGGAACATCTGGATGGTGGTCGCGCCCAGCAGGTCCGAATAGCGGCGCACCGAGGTGGGCGCCGAACCGGCCAGGGTCACGCGCTGGCCCTCGAAGTCCAAGCGCTGGGCCAGCGTGGCGCGCAGGCGCTCGATGCCCGTCTCGGACTCGACGAAGCGCGTGGTCACGCCCGCCGTCAGCTTGTTGTTGTCGGCGATGCGGTCGTAGCCGGTGTACGGGTTCTCGGTGAAGATCTGGCCGAGGTTGTAGTCCGACTGCGCCGTGTCGAACAGCGGAATCTGCGACTGGTCGCGATACGGCGTGTAGACGTAGAACAGGCGCGGCTCCAGCGTCTGGATGTAGCTGCGGCCGAACCACTTCGACACCAGCGGCGCATCGCGCTCGAAGGTCAGCCCCGAATCGAGCGAGAGGGTCGGCAGCGTGCGGTTGATCTGCGAGGCCTGCGTGTCGCCTGCCGGGCGGTCCAGGCGGTACGAGGTCGCGTTCAGGATGAACTTGGGCGTGACGAACCAGCCCGGCCGGATGATCGGATAGCTGATCGTCGGCTGCATGAACAGGCGCTCGCCCTGGACCGTGTTCTCGGTCGGGATGCTGAACTTGGTGTAGTCGGTCTGGAAGTTGATGTCGAAACCGCCGGCATCGTACCGGTTGTACGACAGGTTCAACTGCGGCACACGCTCGTACGGCGGCGACAGCGGCGTGGTCGCGGTCGACAGCGTCTGGAACTTCTGCACCCGCGCCAGGGCCACCCAGTCGCCGATGGAATACGTGACACCGCCTTCCTGCGTGTACTGGCGCTGCGTCGCCGTGACGATGCTGCGGCCCAGGTCGTCGGGGTAGGTGTTGTCGGAGACCTTGTTGTAGTTGATGTAGGCGTTCAGGCCGGTCGCCAGGCGCTGGTTGTGCACCAGCGCGATCGACCAGCGGTTGCGGTCGGCCACACGATCGTTGGGCAGGAATTCGCCGCGCAGCACGCCGCTGTAGGCCTGGCTCAGGTAGCGGTACTCGGCGCCCAGCTGCAGGCCGCGCTGCGAGAGCAGGCGCGGATACAGCGTCAGGTCCCGGTTGGGCGCGATGTTGAAGTAATACGGCAGCGTCACGTCGGCGCCACTGCGGCTGCTGTAGCCGAACACTGGCGCGAGGAAGCCGCTGCGGCGCTCGTCGTTGAGCGGGAAATCGAACACCGGCGAGGCAAACACCGGCGTGCCCATGAAGTGCAGCACGCCGCCGCGGCCGGAGCCGACCTGGCGGTCGCTGTCGATGTCGATCTGGCTGGCGCTGAAGTACCAGTCGACGTTGTCCGGCGAGCACGTGGTGTACGTGCCCTTGGTGATGCGGCTGTTGTCCTTGTCGATGAAATCGATGCGCTCGGCGCTGCCATGGCCGCCCACGGTGCCGAACTCGTACGAGGGCGTATGCATGGTGCCCTCGTTGGCGGTCACCTTGAGCGTGGCATCCGGGCCGGTGACGAGCGTGCCGTCGCGGAACAGGCGCACGTTGCCGGTGGCGGTGGCGAAGTCGGTGTCCTGGTTGTAGTCCAGCGTGTCGCCCTTGACCACGGTGCCGTTGCGGCGCAGCTCGCCGTGGCCGCGCAGGTGGATGTCCTCATTGGTGCGGCCGTCCATCGCATCGGCGGCGGCGAACGAGGGCACGGCGTTGTCCGGGCGCTTGACGGGCTCGGCCATCTTGGGCACCAGCGGCGCGCCGCCCGGCGTGGTCGGGCCGGACACCGCCAGGGCCGTCACGGAAGCGGCCGACGAGGTTGCCTGCGCGGGGGATGCCTGCTGCGTGGCGTCCTGACCCTGCGCCGCGGATGTCGCCGTCCAGACCCCCGCCACCGCAAACACCAGCGGGCGCAGCGCCAGCGCCCCACGCCGGGGTGCGGTCCGCTGGTCGGGCACAGCAACGGCGGTGCGCTGCCAGGTTTTCCTGGCTCGGTTCGGTTCGGTCATGCAAGTCGGAAACTGGGCGCGGCGCGCAGCGGGCGCGCACGGCACGTCATCGGTTGGTGCTTCGGCGCGCCGTGGCCCGGCCGTACAGGGCTGGCAAGCGTTCGCGACGAAACTCGGTCGGGTATTATACGGGGCTTCCTTCCAGCCCCATTCCAGCGTTCCCTCAGCATGGCTTCGACCCCCAGCGCCGCCGGCGCAACCGATGCGCGCCTCACCCAGTTGCGCGACTGGCTCGGCACATTGCCCGCCGCCCACGGCCTGCGCGTCGACACCCTGCGCCCCGCCTCGGCCGACGCCAGTTTCCGCCGCTATTTCCGTCTCGACGGCCAGGCCGGCACGCTGATCGCCATGGACGCACCGCCGCCGCAGGAAGACTGCCGCCCGTTCGTGCACGTGGCGGGCCTGCTCGGCGGCGCCGGCGTGCATGCGCCGCGGGTCCTGGAGCAAGACCTCGCGCAGGGCTTCCTGCTGCTGACCGACCTGGGCCCGCAGACCTACCTGCAATCGCTGCGCGAACGCAATTTCGATCCGGCCTATGCCGATGCGCTGTTCCGCCCGGCCATCGACACGCTGGTGCGCTGGCAGTCGGCCTCGCGCGAGGGCGAGCTGCCCCCGTACGACGAGGCCCTGCTGCGCCGCGAGCTGTCACTGTTCCCCGACTGGTATGTCGATCGCCACCTGCTGCGCCCGCTCGACGCCGCCCAGCGCGAGGCACTCGACAAGGTCTTCAAGCTGCTGGTCGACAGTGCCCTGGCCCAGCCGCGCGTCTACGTGCACCGCGACTACATGCCCCGCAACCTGATGATCAACGCGGCCGACCCGTCGCAGCCGGGCGTGCTGGACTTCCAGGATGCCGTCTACGGCCCCATCACCTACGACGCCGCCTCGCTGCTGCGCGACGCCTTTCTGTCGTGGGAAGAGGAGCAGGAGCTCGACTGGGCCGTGCGCTACTGGGAAGCAGCCCGCCGCGCCGGGCTGCCGGTCGACGAAGACTTCGGCGAGTTCTACCGCGCGCTCGAATGGATGGGCGCCCAGCGCCACCTGAAGGTGGCCGGCATCTTCGCCCGCCTGCGCTACCGCGACGGCAAGACCGGCTACGTGGAAGACACGCCGCGCTTCATCGGCTATCTGCGCCGCGTTGCCGCGCGGTACAACGCACTGGCGCCGCTGGCACGCCTGCTGGACCAGTTGGAAGACCGCGCCGCGCAGGTCGGTTACACATTCTGATGGCCTCCCCCCGCGCCGCCGAATTCCGCGCCGGCGTCCTGGCGCTCGCGCCCATGCTGCTGGGCGTGGTGCCGTTCGGCCTGATCTATGGCGTGCTGGCGACCGCCGCCGGCATGCCCGTCTGGCTGGCGGTCGCGATGAGCGCCATCGTTTTCGGCGGCGCCTCGCAGATGATCCTGGTGCAGCTGTGGGCGGGCGGCGCCCCGGCGCTCGTGATTGCGGCGACGGTGTCGATGGTCAACCTGCGGCACGCGCTGTATTCGGCCAGCATCGCGCCGACCCTGGTGCACCTGCCGCGCCGCTGGAAATGGCTGATCGCCTACCTGCTAACCGACGAAGCCTTCGCCGCCATGAACCGGCGCGTGGTCAACGCGCGGCCGGGCGGGGAACAGACAGCCTACCGCCACTGGTACTTCCTCGGCGCCGGCGTGGCGCTGTGGGCCAGCTGGCAGGCCTCCACCATCATCGGCGTGGTACTGGGCGCGCAGGTGCCGACCACTTGGCCGCTCGATTTCTTCCTGCCGCTGACCTTCATTGCCATCGTGGTGCCGTCGCTGCGCACGCGCGCGCAACTGGCCGCGGCGCTGACCGGCGCCGCGCTTGCCGTCGCCTGGACGGGCTGGCCGCACAAGCTGGGGCTGATGAGCGCGGCCTGCGTCGGCATCGCCATCGGCGCGACCATCGAGCGGCTGGTCGCCAGGCGCGCCGACAAGGGGGCCACGGCATGAAGGCGCTGATCCTGCTCGGCGTGCTGCTCATCTCCGGCGCCGCCACCTACCTGATCCGCCTGTCGTTCATCGCGCTGGAAGGCGGCATGAACCTGCCGCTGTGGTTCCGCAGCGCGCTGCCCTATGTCCCCGCCGCCATGCTGATGGCGCTGATCGCGCCCGACCTGCTGGTGCGCGGCGGCGCGCTGGCCGTCTCCGTGGACAACCCGCGCCTGGTCGCCGGCATCGTGGCGATCGTCATCGCGCGCGTGACCCGAAGCGCGATGTGGACCATTATGGTCGGCATGGCGGTCCTGCTGATCCAGATGAAGGCGCTGGCATGAAAGCGATGATCTTCGCCGCCGGCCGCGGCGACCGCATGCGGCCGCTGACCGACCGCACCCCCAAGCCGCTGCTGCCCGTGGGCCGCAAGCCGCTGATCGTCTGGCAGATCGAGCGGCTGGCGGCGGCGGGCGTGCGCGACATCGTCATCAACCACGCGTGGCTCGGCGCGCAGATCGAAGCGGCGCTGGGCGACGGCAGCGCCTGGGGCGTGCGCCTCGCGTACTCCCCCGAAGTCGAGGCGCTGGAGACCGCCGGCGGCGTGGTCCAGGCCATGCCCCTGCTGCGCACGGGCGATGCCCACAGCGCCTTCATCGCGGTCAGCGGCGATGTGTTCTGCGACTACGACTACGCTGCGCTGCGCGAGCGTGCCCGGGCGCTGGCCGCCCGGTCCGCGCCCGGCATGCACCTGGTGATGGTGCCCAACCCGCCCTACCACCCGCGCGGCGATTTCGCCCTGGCCGCCGACGGCCGCCTGCACGGCGACGACGCGCCGACCGGCACCCCGCGCCTCACGTTCGGCAACATCGGCCTGTATGACACGCGACTGTTCGATGGCATCGCGCCCGGCACGCGGCTGGCCATGACGCCGCTGTATCGCCGCGCCATCGCCGAAGGCCACGCCACCGGCGAGCGCTTCGACGGCCAGTGGGAGAACGTCGGCACGCCAGCCCAGCTGGCGGCGCTGGACACGGCGCTGAGCGCGCCGTCGCGGTCGGCCTAGGCGCGCCCCTCGGCCCGCATCGCCTGGGCGCCCGGGGCCTCCGCCGTCATCGGCCGGCCCAGCAGGTTGCCCTGCAGGGCGTGGCAGCCGAGACGCGTCAGGAACGCCTGCTGCGCCTCGGTCTCCACGCCCTCGGCCACGATGCGCAGGTTCAGGGTCTGGCCCAGTGCCACGACGGCCGAGACGATGGCCGCGTCCTCGCTGTCGTGAGCCAGATCGCGCACGAACCCGCGATCGATCTTCAGCTCGCTGGCCGGCAGGCGCTTCAGATACAGCAGGCTCGAATAGCCGGTGGCGAAATCGTCGATCGAGATGCGCATGCCCATCGCATGCAGCTGCCGCAGGATGTGCAGGCTGGCATCGGCATCACGCATCGCGGTCGATTCGGTGATCTCCAGCGTCAAACCCTGCGGCTCCAGCGCATGGCGGGCAAGCGTATCGCGCACGCTGTCGACCAGCGCCGCATGGGCGAACTGCACCGCCGACAGATTGACGGCGATGGACCAGCCCGTGCGGCCCTCCCGGCGCCATTGCGCCATCTGCCGGCAGGCCTCGTCGAGCACCCAGGCCCCGAGCGGCACGATCAGGCCGGTCTTCTCCGCCAGGGGAATGAATGCATCGGGCGGCACCAGCGCCTCGACGCCGACCACGGGGCCGTCCGGCGCGCTGAACTTGGGCTGGTAGTGCAGCACCAGCTCGCGCCGCTGCAGCGCCAGGCGCAGGTCCTGCACCAGTTGCAGTTGCTGATGGACGTTGGCGTTCATCGATGCCTCGAAGAAGCAGTACGTGTCGCGACCCATGCCCTTGGCGTGGTACATCGCCGCGTCGGCATTGGTGAGCAGGTCGTGCTGGCCGGCACCGTCGCCCGGATAGAGCGCGATGCCGATGCTGGTGGACACCCGCAGCTCGTTCCCGTCGACCAGGAACGGCCCGCGCACGGCGGCCAGCAGGGTGTCGGCCAGGGTCCCGGCATCCGCGGGTTCGCTCACGCCGGCCAGGACGACGAACTCGTCGCCGCCGACCCGCGCCACCGTATCCTGCTGGCGCACGCACGCCACGATGCGCCGCGCCACGTCGGCCAGCAGCAGATCGCCGGCGTGATGGCCATAGACGTCTTTGACCGCCTTGAAGCCGTCCAGATCGAGGAACATCAGCGCGAAGCTGCCACGGTTGCGACCGGCCGACCGGATCGCCTGCTCGAGACGGTCTTCGAGCAGCAGGCGGTTGGACAGCTTGGTCAGGTTGCCGTGCAGCGCCAGATAGGCCAGCGCCTGGTTGGCCTCGGCCAGCGACGTCGCCAGCACGGCCGTGCACGCCTCCATGCGCAGGTCGAGCACCGAGATGACCAGCGCCATCGCCAGCACCGCGAGGGTCACCACGATGATGACCAGGGCCAGCCACTCGACGCTGACGCCGCCGCGCGCCGCGCCGCAGATGCTGCCAAGCGGGAACCCGGCCGCCGCCATCCCGGTGTAGTGCATGCCGACGATGGCCAGGCCCATCACCACCGCGGCGCCGGCGCGCATCGCCCGGACGCGGCCAGGGACGCCGATGGCGGCGTTACAATCGGAGCATCCCCGTCATCCTTGTGCCCGCGCCATGTCCGCCACCGAACTCGCCTTCCTCCAGACCACCCGCCAGCGCCGCGAGCGCGTCGCGCAATGGCTGCGCGCGGCGGGCGGCGGCGTCGCCATCGTGCCGACCGCGCCGGAAGCCATGCGCAACCGCGACAGCGACTACCCCTACCGGCACGACAGCTACTTCTATTACCTGACCGGCTTCACCGAGCCCGAAGCGGTGCTGGCCATCGTGGTGCCGGCCGGCGGCGCACCGGCGCGCAGCGTGCTGTTCTGCCGCCCCAAGCACGAGGAGCGCGAAATCTGGGACGGCTTCCGTTTCGGCCCCGAAGCCGCCCGGGAGGCCTTCGGCCTGGACGAGGCGCATTCGGTCGAAGCGATCGACGCGACGCTGCCGGGCCTGTTCGCCAATGCGGCCGTCGTGGCCTATCCGCTGGCCGAGAGCGGCGCCTTCGATCGCCGCATGCGCCGCTGGCTCGACGCCGTCCGCATGCAGGGCCGCGCGGGCGTGTCGGCACCGCACCAGGCGCTGGACGTGCGCGCCATCCTCGACGAGCTGCGCCTGTTCAAGGACGCGGGCGAGCTCGACATCATGCGCCGCGCCGCGCGCATCTCCGCCGGGGCGCATGTGCGCGCCATGCGTGCTTCGCGCGCCGGCCTGCGCGAATACCACCTCGAGGCCGAACTGCTCTACGAATTCCGCCTCCACGGCGCGCAGAGCGTGGCCTACAACTCCATTGTCGCCACCGGCCCGAATGCCTGTGTGCTGCACTACCGCGCCGGCAATGCGGAGCTGCGCGACGGCGACCTGTGCCTGATCGACGCTGGCTGCGAACTCGACGGCTATGCCTCCGACATCACCCGCACCTTCCCCGTCAACGGGCACTTCTCCGGGCCGCAGCGCGCGCTCTACGAAATCGTGGTGGCCGCGCAGGAGGCCGCCATCGCGCAAACCCGGCCGGGCACCCCGTACAACGTACCGCACGAGGCCGCCACGCGTGTGCTGGGGCAGGGCATGCTCGACACCGGCCTGCTGGACGCGAACACGGTCGGCACGCTCGACGACGTGCTCGCCGGCGGCCAGTACCGCCAGTTCTACATGCACCGCACCGGCCACTGGCTGGGCATGGACGTGCACGACGTGGGCGAATACCGCACGCCCAGCGCGACGCCCGCCCAGGGCGAACGGCCGTGGCGCCCGCTCGAGGCCGGCATGGTGCTGACCATCGAGCCCGGCCTCTACGTGCGGCCGGCGCCGGGCGTGCCCGAGTCGTTCTGGCACATCGGCATCCGCATCGAGGACGATGCCATCGTCACGCCGCAAGGCTGCGAACTGATCACTCGCGATGTGCCGGTGGCCGTGGACGACATCGAGGCGCTGATGCGGAGCCAGGCATGACCGACACCACGACCGCGGCGCCGGACTTCGATGTCGCCATCGTAGGTGCCGGGCCGGTGGGCCTGGCGCTGGCCAACTGGCTGCTGCGCGACACCGACTGGCGCATCGCCCTGTTCGATGCCCGCGACGCCGATGCCGCGGCCCGCGACCCGCGCGCGCTGGCGCTGTCGCACGGCTCGCGCGTGCTGCTCGAAACGATCGGCGGCTTGCCCGCGCGCGCCACGCCGATCACGCATATCCATGTCTCGCAGCGCGGCCACTTCGGCCAGACCCACATCCGCCGCGAGGACTACGACATCCCCGCGCTCGGCCACGTCGTGCAGTACGGCGACCTGAGCGCCGCGCTCAACGCGGCGCTGGCCATACAGATGCAGCGCTACCCGGACCGGCTGACGCGCTACGACCACACGCCGGTCGAGCGCGTCGAGCAGTTGCCGCGCGCCGACGGCTCCGTCGCGCCGGCGCGCGTTCGGGCGCTGCGTAAAGGGCGGCACCCGCTGGCCGTCGAAACCGCGATCGTCATCCAGGCCGAAGGCGGCCTGTTCGACGATGCCCGCCGGCAGGCTGCGAGGTCGTCGTACCTGCATCACGCGCGCCGCCGCGACTACGGCCAGACCGCCATCGTCGCCCACGTGCGCTGTGCGGCGCCGCTGGAAGGCTGGGCATGGGAGCGCTTCACCACCGAAGGGCCGCTCGCGCTGCTGCCGCAGCACGACGCCGACGGCCCCGGCTATGCGCTGGTCTGGTGCTGCACGCCCGACGAGGCGCGCCGCCGTGCCGGCCTGCCCGATGCGGCCTTCCTGGCGGAACTGGGGGCGGCCTTCGGCGAGCGCATGGGCCGCTTCACGCAGGTCGGCCCGCGCCACACCTTCGCACTCGGGCTGCATGCCCAGCGCACGCCGGTCGACCGCCGCGTGGTCGCCATCGGCAATGCCGCGCAAACCATCCATCCCGTCGCCGGCCAGGGCTTCAACCTGGGCCTGCGCGATGCCTTCGAACTGGCGCGCACGCTGCGCGATGCGGTCACGCCGGCCGCGCTCGCGCGCTTTGCCCGCGAACGCGCGTTCGACCGCGCCGTCACCATCGGCCTGACCGACCTGCTGCCGCGCGCCTTTGCCATGCCGGGCCGGCCGTTCGGGCACCTGCGCGGCATCGCGCTGACACTGCTGGAATGCGTGCCGCCGCTCAAGGACGGGCTGGCGCGGCAGATGATGTTCGGACAACGGGGCTAGCGCGTCCCTCCCTCTCATGAACAACAACGTACCGGGCACGGCCAGGCGGCCGGCCATCACCGTGGTGGGCGCCGGCATCGTCGGCGTATCGTGCGCGCTGCAGCTGCAGCGTGACGGCCATCAGGTCACCCTGCTGGACCAGGCGGGCCTCGGCGAGGGGTGCTCGTACGGCAATGCCGGCTGCCTCAGCGTGGCATCGGTGGTGGCGATGGCGCTGCCGGGCATGCTCGCGCAGGTGCCGAAATGGCTGGCGGACCCACTGGGGCCGCTGACGGTGCGCTGGTCCTACCTGCCGCGCGCGCTGCCCTGGCTGCTCAAGTGGATCCGCGCCGGCACCGAGGCGCAGGCGCGCGCCGTGGCACAGCCGCTGGCCGACCTCTTCAGCGCGACCTATCCGGGCTATCGCAGCCTGCTGGAGCCGGCCCAGTACGACGACCTGATCCGCGCCACCGGCCACCTGTATGTCTGGCGCACGCTGGCGCGCTCCTCGGGCGAGGTGCTGGCGCAATCCATCCGCGACGCCACCGGCGTGCGCTCGCAGGCGCTCAACGCGGGCGAAGTGCGGGAGCTGGAGCCGGCGCTCGCCGGCGACATCCAATCGGGCCTGCTGCTGCCGGACAACGGCTTCACCTGCAACCCGGAACGGCTGGTCAAGACGCTCGCGGCCAATTTTGTCGCGGCGGGCGGCACCGTGCTGCGGCGCAAGGTGCTGGACTTCGCGCTGGGCGAGCGCGGCCCCACCCGCCTGTACACCGACTGCGGCTCGCTGCCGGTCTCGACCGTGGTGATCTGCGCGGGCGCGTGGTCGATGCGGCTGGGCGCCAGACTCACCGGCGTGCGCATCCCGCTCGACACGGAGCGCGGCTACCACGCCACGCTGCGCGCGCCGACGGTACAACCCTCGCGGCCGATCATGGACTGCGAACGCAAATTCATCGCCACACCGATGGAAGACGGCCTGCGCATCGCCGGCACGGTGGAGATCGGCGGCCTGGACATCCCGCCCGACTTCCGCCGCGTCGACACGCTGACCCGGCACGGCCAGGCGCTGTTCCCCGGCCTCGCCTTCACCAGTGACAGCGCCTGGATGGGCTACCGGCCATCGATTCCCGACAGCCTGCCCGTGATCGACCGCTCCGAACGGTTCGCCGATGTCTTCTTCGCCTTCGGCCACGGCCACCTGGGCATGACGGGGGCGCCGGGCACCGGCCGGCTGATCGCCGACCTGGTCGCCGGCCGGACGCCGTTCATCGATGCCCGCCCCTATGGCCTGCAACGTTTTGCACAAGGCGCCACGCGCAGCGTCAGGACTGACCGCCTACCGTCTCCCCTTTCTTGCCCGGTGTCGCCCCGCCGCATAGTTTGTGCACAACATTTAGGCAATCCGGCGGTTTGGCGGTAAAATCGCGTCCTCGCATTTTTGACTCCCCGTCGTTCCGCCTGCCCCGGCGGAAGGGGCTGTTTTTTCGTTTCTTCGTCTTCGCTTCTTCGGATCCCGCCTTGCAGATCGGACCGCATACCCTGCGCAACAACCTGTTCGTCGCCCCCATGGCGGGCGTGACGGACCGCCCGTTCCGCCAGCTGTGCAAGCGGCTGGGCGCGGGCTATGCGGTCTCGGAAATGGTGGCGTCCAACGCGCAACTGTGGAAGAGCGAGAAGACCATGCGGCGCGCCAACCACACCGGCGAGGTCGAGCCGATCGCCGTGCAGATCGCCGGCGCCGAGCCGATGATGATGGCCGAGGCCGCGCGCTACAACGTCGACCGCGGCGCGCAGATCATCGACATCAACATGGGCTGCCCCGCCAAGAAGGTGTGCAACGTGGCGGCGGCCTCGGCCCTGCTGCAGAACGAGCCGCTGGTGGCGCGCATCGTCGAGGCGGTGGTCGGCGCGGTGGGCGACCGCGTGCCGGTCACGCTCAAGATCCGCACCGGCTGGGACCGCGAGCACCGCAACGCGCTCACGGTCGCGCGCATCGCGCAGGAAGCCGGCATCAGCATGCTGACCGTGCACGGCCGCACCCGCGCCGACCTGTACCACGGCGAGGCCGAGTACGACACCATCGCCGCGGTCAAGGGCTCGGTGCGCATCCCGGTGGTCGCCAACGGCGACATCACCACGCCGGCCAAGGCCAGGCACGTGCTGGACGTGACCGGCGCCGACGCGATCATGATCGGCCGCGCCGCCCAGGGGCGGCCGTGGCTGTTCCGCGAGATCGAACACTTCCTGAAGACCGGCACGCTGCTGCCGGCGCCGGAGGTAGAAGAGATCCGCGGCATCATGAACACGCACCTGGAAGAGCATTACGCGTTCTATGGCGAGTACACCGGCGTGCGCACCGCGCGCAAGCACATCGCCTGGTACACACGGGGGCTGGCGGGCGCCAACCTGTTCCGCCACCGCATGAACACCATCGAAGACACCGCGGCCCAGCTGGCCGCCGTCAATGCCTTCTTCGACGAGCAGCGCGCGCTGTCGGACCGCCTGGTCTACGTGGACCAGGACGATGCCGCGGGCGGCCCTCCCACGACGGGCAACAACGACAACAACAAGGAACTGCTTGCCGCATGAGCCGCAACCCGATCGAACGCTGCATCCGGGACAGCCTGGATGCGTACTACCGCGACCTGGACGGTGAGAACCCGTCCAACGTCTACGACATGGTGCTGCAGGCCATCGAGCGGCCGCTGCTGGAGACCGTGATGGAATGGGCCTCCAACAACCAGTCGCTGGCGGCCGACTATCTCGGCATCAACCGCAACACGCTGCGCAAGAAGCTGCAGCAGCACGGACTGCTCTGAGGCGGCCCGACCACCGTGTCCGGCCGCAGACCGGTTTCCCTTTCCTGACGGCGCCTCGCCGCGCCCCATCCGCCTGACGGCGTTTCCACCATGATCCAGCAAGCCCTGCTTTCCGTTTCCGACAAGACCGGCATCGTCGACTTTGCCCGTGCCCTGCACGGCCTTGGCGTCAAGCTTCTCTCCACCGGCGGCACCGCCAAACTGCTGGCTGATGCGGGCCTGCCCGTGACGGAAGTGGCGGACTACACTGGCTTTCCGGAAATGCTCGACGGCCGCGTCAAGACCCTGCACCCGAAGGTGCACGGCGGCATCCTGGCCCGCCGCGACCTGCCCGAGCACATGGCGGCGCTGGCCCAGCACGACATCCCGACCATCGACCTGCTGGTGGTGAACCTGTATCCGTTCCAGCAGACCGTCGCCAAGGACGAATGCACGCTGGCCGACGCCATCGAGAACATCGACATCGGTGGCCCGACCATGCTGCGCTCGGCCGCCAAGAACCACCGCGACGTGACGGTGATCGTTGATCCGGCCGACTACGCGCGCGTGCTGGCCGAAATGCAGGCCAACAGCAACACCGTCAGCTACGACACCAACTTCACGCTGGCCAAGAAGGTCTTCGCGCACACCGCGCAGTACGACGGCGCCATCACCAACTACCTGACCAGCCTGGGCGAAGACAAGTCGCACAGCACCCGCGGCAACTACCCGCAGACGCTGAACCTGGCCTTCGAGAAGGTGCAGGAGATGCGCTACGGCGAGAACCCGCACCAGTCCGCCGCCTTCTACCGCGACCTGAAGACCGTGGACGGGACGCTTGCCAACTACACGCAGCTGCAGGGCAAGGAGCTGTCGTACAACAACATCGCCGATGCCGATGCGGCATGGGAATGCGTGAAATCGTTCGACCCGGCCAAGGGTGCCGCGTGCGTCATCATCAAGCACGCCAACCCGTGCGGCGTGGCCATCGGCGGCACCGCGCTGGAAGCCTACGAGAAGGCCTTCAAGACCGACTCGACTTCGGCCTTCGGCGGCATCATCGCCTTCAACGTGCCGCTGGACGAGGCGGCCGCGCAGGTGGTGGCCAAGCAGTTCGTCGAAGTGCTGATCGCGCCGGGCTTCTCCGCAGGCGCGCGCACGGTGTTCGCGGCCAAGCAGAACGTGCGTCTGCTGGATATCCCGCTGGGCAAGGGCGTCAACGCGTACGACTTCAAGCGCGTCGGCGGCGGCCTGCTGGTGCAGAGCCCGGATGCCAAGAACGTGCAGCCGGCCGAGCTGCGCGTGGTCACCAAGCGCCACCCGACCCCGAAGGAGATGGACGACCTGCTGTTCGCCTGGCGCGTCGCCAAGTTCGTCAAGTCCAACGCCATTGTCTTCTGCGGCGGCGGCATGACGCTGGGCGTGGGCGCCGGCCAGATGAGCCGCGTGGACTCGGCCCGCATCGCCAGCATCAAGGCGCAGAACGCGGGCCTGACGCTGTCGGGCTCGGCGGTGGCATCGGACGCGTTCTTCCCGTTCCGCGATGGCCTGGACGTGGTGGTCGACGCCGGCGCCTCGTGCGTGATCCAGCCGGGCGGCTCGATGCGCGATGACGAAGTGATCGCCGCCGCCGACGAGCGCAACGTGGCCATGATCTTCACCGGCACCCGCCACTTCCGCCACTAAACCGCACCAGCAGTTCCACCGATCAACGGGGCAAGGCGTAGACTGTCGCCTGCCCCGTTTTTCTTTTGCCTGCCTCCTTCATGCGCATCCTCGGCATCGACCCCGGCCTTCGCACCACCGGCTTCGGCGTGATCGAACGGCATGGCCACCAACTGGTCTACGTCGCCTCGGGCACGATCAAGAGCGATGGCACCGCCGACGTGCCCAGTCGCCTGAAGACGCTGTACGACGGCGTGTCGGAGCTGGTGCGCACTTACCGGCCGGACTGCGCCTCCATCGAAAAAGTGTTCGTCAACGTCAACCCGCAGTCGACGCTGCTGCTGGGCCAGGCACGCGGCGCTGCGATCTGCGGGCTGGTCAGCGGCGAGCTGCCGGTGTTCGAATACACCGCGCTGCAGCTCAAGCTGGCGGTGGTCGGCTACGGCCGCGCCAACAAGGAGCAGGTGCAGGACATGGTCGTGCGCCTGCTCAACCTGGAAGGCCGGCCCGGCTCCGATGCGGCCGATGCGCTGGGCGTGGCGATCTGCCATGCACACGGCGGCGAGACCCTGTCCGCCATGGCGGGGCTGGCGCCGCAGCTGGCGAAAAAGGGCCTGCGCGTGCGGCGCGGCCGGCTGGTCGGATAAAGCGCCCCTGTCACGGCAAGCGCCGCGGAGCGGCCTTCGCCAATGACGTCATCGGTTCGTCGCCGCGCTACGGCGGACACCCGCCGTTGACGATAATCGACACGCCGCCTTGTCGCCGATCCATGCGCAATGGGAACCGCTACGCGGCAGGCACCAATCCAGCAGACCGGCCCACGGAAGGGCCATTCTCGGCGAGTCTGCAGATCGAGCAAGACACACGGTCGACCGGCCGCAACACCGTGGCCGCGCCCTCTGCACGTAACGACGACCTACCCAGCAGGTGCCGGGCTCGCTGGTGGGCAAACCCATACAGTCATGCAAAAGATCAGCGTCTCTGCGCAACGAACCAGCGCCTCCCTGCCCGCCGATAGCGGATCCGACTCGGAGCACGGCGGCACATCGCACTCGCCCTCCCCCCGCACCCGCACGGCGCATCCCAACCTGCAGTCATACCGTGCATCCGCGCGAAACCAGGAAACCGGCGCCGATACGAGCGACGGCGCCGCGGCACCGCAACACTTCCGGCGCGCCGCCTCCCCCACGCGCCGCGCCCCGGACATCCGGTCCACGGAAACCACGAGCGCAGCCGAGCGCAGGCCGGCACCCGGTACCGGGACAGCGCAGCGGCGCCGCGCCGGCAACGCGCCGGCTGCGGCACGCAATGCCAGAGCGGCATCCACCAGCGAGCCACAGCACGAGGCCGCACAGGCCGGCGGCGCGATGCATTACGTCAATCGTGCGATCGACACCGTATTCGGTACGGTGCAGATCATGTGGCGGATGTACGTCGCCGCGCTCGCTGTCACCGGCCCCTATCGGATGGTACGCAATCCCGGCGATCTGATCTCGCATCCGAAAAGCACCCTCTTCGGTATTACAAGCCTGAGTGCACGCATCGACGATGGCATCGTCCGCCAGGCGAAGGCCAACGTGCTTGAACGGCACGGAGAATTCATTCCCGCAGATAGCGCTTGCCACACGATCACGCCACACGTGACGTTCGACTCCGCGAACGGCATTGACGACAACGCTAGCGCCGTACGGCGTTCCGTCTACGGCAAGAACAAAGGCCAGCCGGAAGAGATGCTGCTTCGCCCGTATGCACAATTCGGTGCCAATCTGCATACTGCACAACACGAGTATCTGCACTGCTTCACGCACCCGCACTTCACCAACAGCGTCGAGGCTAGCCGGCAAGAGATCGGAATTCACGAAGGACTCACCGAGCATCTCGCCGACCAATTGCCGGGCAATCCGCTGGCAAAGTTTTCGATCTACGACGTCATGAAGCTGCCCAACGGCAGACGACTGAAAACCGCGGCAGCCGACATCGAACGCGCCGTTGGCAAGGAAACGTTGCAACGTGCCTACTTCAGCGGCGATCAGGACGCGATCGACAAGGTCGCCACCGCGATCGTCAATATCTGGCCGAAGGCGCCCACCCTGACGGCACTGGACAGCATCGGTCAGCGCAAGCCCCCCAAGCGGCAGGTTCTCGCCGAATGCTTCGCCGGGGCATCGCTGCTGCACGTCGGACAATTGCCCGGCGGCTGGACCCGGGGCTTCCTGCCCGTCTCCGATTTCGCGCAGATTTCGGCCGGCCAGGCCGAGCAGATGCGGCGCCAGGCCGAAGACGCGCGCAAGCGGCTCGGGGAGGCATTCGACCAGGCATTCTGCAATTTCGCACCCGGGCCGCAAAAGGCCGCCCTGGTCAGCATAGAGAAAGATCTGATGGACCACTGGGAACGCGTGCTCTGACCAGGCGCTACGGCACGCAGCGCGCATGCGCGACCGCCCGCGCGTTCCGTCAGCGCCTGAAAGGCTGGCGGTTGGCGAACACGCCGGTGGCCGCCTACCATGCGAGAGGCCCCCTTGCAGGAGACCCCGGATGTCGCTGCGCTTCGCTCTGCTCCGTACGTTGGCCGTCAGTACCGCCATCGCGCTGTCGGCGTGCCGGCTGGAATACAACCACGGCGGCAACAACGGGGACACCACGCCCATCGCCACCGTCCAGGTGATCGGCCACCGCGGCGCCCCGGCGTTGCGCCCGGAGCACACGCTGGCGTCGTACCAGAAGGCCATCGATGACGGCGCCGATATCATCGAGCCGGACCTCGTCGCCACCCAGGATGGCGTGCTGGTCGCGCGCCACGAGAACGAGATTTCCGGCACCACCAACGTGGCCGACCTGTCGCAGTTCGCCGGCCGCCGGACCACCAAGACCATCGACGGCCAGAGCGTCACCGGCTGGTTCACGGAAGACCTCACGCTGGCCGAGCTGAAGACCCTGCGCGCCCGCGAACGCATCCCCAACATCCGCCCCGACAACACGGCCTACAACGACCAGTTCGACATCCCGACGCTGGCCGAGATCATTGCGCTCGCCCGCGACCAGTCGGCCCTGCTCGGCCGCAACATCGGCCTCTACCCCGAGACCAAGCACCCGACCTATTTCCAGTCGATCGGCCTGCCGCTGGAAGACCGGCTGATCGCCGCGCTGCGCCAGGACGATTTCACGGCCAGCCGCACCACGGTCTATATCCAGTCGTTCGAAGTCGCCAACCTGAAGTCGATCCGCAACAAGATCGGCAGCAGCCAGCCCAACTGGAAGCTGGTGCAGCTGATGGGCACCGCCGACCAGCGCCCCTACGACTTCACGGTGGCCAAGGACACCCGCACCTACGGCAACCTGATGACCGACCAGGGCATGCGCGACATCGCCACCTACGCCAACGGCGTCGGGCCAGCCAAGAGCAGCGTCATCGCGCTGGACGCCAACGGTGCGCTGACCGGCCCCAGCGACCTCATCCGCAACGCCCACAACGTCGGCCTCGTGGTGCACCCGTACACCTTCCGGCCCGAGAACATCTTCCTGCCGGCCGCGCTGCGCAGCGGCGCGGACAACGCGCGCAACATGAGCGGCTCCATCCAGGAAATCCAGGCCTTCCTGCGCGCGGGTGTCGACGGCGTATTCACCGACGATCCGGCGGTCGGCCGGCAGGCCGTGGACACCTTCCAGCGCTAGCGCCGGCCCGGCATCGGCTACACTGCGTGCCGTTTTGGGAGAACCTCATCCATGATCGGACGCATCGCCGGGACGCTGATCGAAAAGAATCCGCCGCACCTGCTGGTCGACTGCCACGGCGTCGGCTACGAAATCGACGTGCCGATGAGCACGTTCTACAACCTGCCCGCCACCGGCGAGAAGGTCGTGCTGCTCACCCAGCAGATCGTGCGCGAGGATGCGCACCTGCTGTACGGCTTCGGCACCGCCCCCGAGCGCGAGACCTTCCGCCAGCTCATCAAGATCTCCGGCATCGGCGCGCGCATCGCACTGGCGGTGCTGTCGGGCATGTCGGTGGCCGAGCTGGCGCAGGCCGTGACGCTGCAGGAAGCCGGACGGCTGACGCGCATCCCCGGCATCGGCAAGAAGACCGCCGAGCGCCTGCTGCTCGAACTCAAGGGCAAGCTGGGTGCCGACCTGGGCACGGTCCCGGGCGGGCCGGCCATGTCGGACGATGCGGTCGATGTGCTCAACGCCCTGCTGGCGCTGGGGTATTCCGACAAGGAAGCCGCGCTGGCCATCAAGCCGGTGCCGGCCGGCACCGGCGTCTCCGAAGGCATCAAGCTGGCGCTCAAGGCCCTCTCCAAAGGCTGACGCCCCAGCGGCGCGAGACGGTAGAATGGCCCGTTCGCGGTCCCCCCGCGCCGTCCGCCCGTCATGATCGAAACCGACAAGCTTGCCGCCAAGGCCGTCTCCGCTGAACGCCTGATTTCAGCCTCGCCCGCCTCTCCCAACGAGGAGGCGTTCGAGCGCGCGCTGCGCCCCAAGCTGCTCGACGAATACGTCGGCCAGGAAAAGGTGCGCGGCCAGCTCGACATCTTCATGACGGCGGCCAAGAAGCGCCGCGAGGCGCTCGACCACGTGCTGCTGTTCGGCCCGCCGGGCCTGGGCAAGACGACGCTGGCGCACATCATCGCCCGCGAGATGGGCGTCAACCTGCGCCAGACCTCGGGCCCCGTGCTGGAGCGCCCGGGCGACCTGGCCGCGCTGCTGACCAACCTCGAAGCCAACGACGTCCTCTTCATCGACGAGATCCATCGGCTCTCGCCGGTGGTGGAGGAAATCCTGTATCCGGCGCTGGAGGACTACCAGATCGACATCATGATCGGCGAAGGCCCGGCGGCGCGCTCGGTCAAGCTCGATCTGCAGCCGTTCACGCTGGTGGGCGCCACCACGCGCGCCGGCATGCTGACCAACCCGCTGCGCGACCGCTTCGGCATCGTCGCCCGGCTGGAGTTCTATACGCCGACCGAGCTGGCGCGCATCGTCAAGCGCTCGGCCGGGCTGCTCGACGCGCAGATCGTCGATGACGGGGCGCTTGAGATCGCCAAGCGCTCGCGCGGCACGCCCCGCATCGCCAACCGCCTGCTGCGCCGCGTGCGCGACTACGCCGAAGTGAAGGCCGATGGCATCATCACCCGCGCGGTGGCCGATGCCGCGCTGGCGATGCTCGACGTGGACGCCGTCGGCTTCGACCTGATGGACCGCAAGCTGCTCGAGGCCATCCTGCACAAGTTCAACGGCGGCCCCGTCGGCATCGACAACCTGGCCGCCGCCATCGGCGAGGAGCGCGACACCATCGAAGACGTCCTCGAGCCCTACCTGATCCAGCAGGGCTACCTGCAGCGCACGCCGCGCGGGCGCGTCGCCACGGCATCGGCCTACCAGCACTTCGGGCTGGGCGCGCCGAAGACCGGCCCGGTGCGCGACCTGTGGGACAACAACAGCTAGCCGGCCCGACCACCCCGCACCCCATGACCGCCGCCCCGCCCCCGAACCGCACCTTCCGTTACTACGACTTCGTCATGGCGGCCTTCGTCACGGTGCTGCTGTGCTCGAACCTGATCGGCGCAGCCAAGGCGGCGCAGGTGACGCTGCCGCTCATCGGGCCGGTCACCTTCGGCGCGGGCGTGCTGTTCTTCCCGATCTCGTACATCTTCGGCGACATCCTCACCGAGGTCTACGGCTACGGGCGCGACCGCCGCGTGGTGTGGGCCGGCTTCGGCGCACTGATCTTCGCCTCGTTCATGTCGCTGGTGGTGCTGGCGCTGCCGGTCGCGCCCTTCATGGCGGACTACCAGAAGAGCCTGCATGACGTGTTCGGCAACACCTGGCGCATCGTCGCCGGCTCGCTGATCGCCTTCTGGTGCGGCAGCTTCGCCAACAGCTACACGCTGGCGAAAATGAAGATCTGGAGCGAGGGCAAATGGCTGTGGACGCGCATCGTCGGCTCCACGGTGGTGGGCGAGGCGGTCGATTCGGCGCTGTTCTACGTAATCGCCTTCTACGGCATCTGGCCGCAGGAGCAGGTGCTGCGCGTGGCGATCGCCCAGTACATACTCAAGACCGGCTGGGAGATCGTTGCGACGCCGCTCACCTACCGCGTCGTCGCCTTCCTCAAGCGCGCCGAGAACGAAGACTATTACGACCGCGATACCGATTTCACGCCGTTCCGGCTGAAGGTCTGAGCGAAGGCCGCGCGCTTACGGCACGCGGCGGTCCACCTCGTCGAGCACCAGCAGGTCCAGGTGCGCGACGTCGCCCCAGTGCACCACCGTCAACTGGTGCCCGTCGGACGACAGCCGGTTGATGCTGGCATTGCGCAGTTCGTGCCGGCGCGGCTCGGTGAGCGTCATGGCGTTGGCGTGCCGGTACAGGCAATCGAGCACGCCGCCATGGCTGACCAGCGCGATGCGCTCGCCCGGATGGCGGCGGATCAGCCGCAGCGCCGCTTCCACCGCGCGCGCGTGGAACACGGTCAGCGTCTCGCCGCCGGGCCGGGCGAATTCCGGCACGCGGTTCTGCCACGCCTCGAAATCCGCCGGATGGCGCTCGGCCACCTCGGCATAGGTCAGCCCTTCGAACGCGCCGTAGCAGCGTTCGCGCAGGCCGGCGTCATCGTGCACCGCCTTGCCGACCTCACTGGCAAGTGCCTGCGCCGTCTCCTTGGCGCGCGACAGATCGCTGGCATAGATCGCATCGAACGGCTCGCGCGCCAGTGCCCGGCCCAGCTGCGCAGCCTGCTCCCGCCCCTGCGCATTCAACGGCACGTCGAGCTGGCCCTGGAGCCGGCGTTCGCGGTTCCAGTCGGTCTCGCCGTGCCGCACCAGCACAACGTGGGTGATCTGCAGCATCGGCATGGGCATGGCGGCGGTGCGTGCCATCAGGACTTCTCCGCGAGGCTCGGGTTGAGCGTGTAGGTGCCGGTCACGGACGCCTCCGCCAGCACGTGGACCTTGATCGCGTCGCGCACCTGCGCGCCGGTGAAGGCGCCCTGCACCGGCACGCGATCGATGTCGAGCGCGTACAGCGTGAAGATGTAGCGGTGGCGGCGCGCGTCGTTCCACGGCGGGCACGGGCCGTCATAGCCGTAGTAGTCGCCGCCCATGTCCTTGTCGCCGGCCAACCAGCCGGTGTAGTCGTTGATGCCGTGGCGGCTGCCGCCGCAGGCCGCCGGCCCCGCCTTGCCGCGCGGCGTGATGCCGTCGCTGTGGCTACCGGCCCAGATCTCGCGCTCACTGCCGGGGATGTCGACCAGCACCCAGTGGAAAAAATCCACGCGCGGCAGGTCGGCGGGGACTTCGCGGCCTTCCTGGTTGACGTCGTCGCCACGGCTTGGCACGTCCGGGTCGTGGCAGATCAGCGCGAACGAGCGCGTCTGTGCCGGCACGTCGCTCCAGCGCAGGGCCGGGTTGCGGTTGGCGGACAGCGTGACTTGGCCCACCGGATCGATCGTGCCGAAGGCGTATTCGACGGGAATCGGCGCGTTGTCGTGAATGACGTCGGAAGTCAGCTTCATCAGGCACCCCTGGTGGTCAGGCGGATTTCGCGGTCTCGGCCTCGCCGGCGCGCACGGCCTGCGGCGCCACCTGCAGCCAGAACGTGACCGGGCCGTCGTTGACCAGCGACACCTGCATCATTGCGCCGAACTCGCCGGTCGCAACGATGGGGTGCTGCTGCCGTGCCCGCGCCACGAAATGCTCGTACAGGCGCCGGCCTTCTTCGGGCGCCGCGGCCGGCGTGAAGCTCGGCCGCGTGCCGGATTTGGTATCGGCCGCCAGCGTGAACTGCGACACCACCAGCAAACCGCCTGCCTGACCGTTGCCATCGATGTTGCGCACCGGCAGGTTCATCTTGCCCTGCGCATCGGGGAACACACGGTAGTTCAGCAGCTTCTCCAGCAGGCGGTCGGCCTCGGCGGCGGTATCGCCACGCTCGGCGCACACCAGCGCCAGCAGGCCCGGACCGATCTCGCCGACCACGCGGCCATCGACCCGCACCGCCGCCTGCGAGACGCGCTGGATCAGGCCGATCACGACAGCACCACGCGCGCAAAGCGCCGCTTGCCCACCTGCATCACAAAGGTGCCGGCCTCGACCTTCAGCCCCTTGTCGCTGATGACGGCACCGTCGATCTTCACCCCGCCCTGCTCGATATTGCGGTTGGCTTCCGAGGTGGACGGGCACAGGCCGGCTTGCTTGAGCAGCTGTGCGATGCCGATCGGCGCACCCGACAGTTCGATCTGCGGAATGTCGTCCGGCACGCCGCCGCGCGCACGATGGTTGAAGTCTTCCAGCGCGCGCTCGGCATCGGCCTGGCTGTGGAAGCGCGCGACGATCTCCTGCGCCAGCAACACCTTGCAGTCGCGCGGATTGCGCCCCAGCGCCACCTCCTGCTGCATCATCTCGATCTCGGCCATCGGGCGGAACGACAGCAGCGTGAAGTACGTCCACATCAGGTCGTCGGAGATGCTCATCAGCTTGCCGAACATCTCGCCGGGCGCCTCGGCGATGCCGACGTAGTTGCCCTTGGATTTCGACATCTTCTCCACGCCGTCCAGGCCCACCAGCAGCGGCATGGTCAGGATGCACTGCGGCTCCTGGCCGTATTCCTTCTGCAGTTCGCGGCCGACCAGCAGGTTGAACTTCTGGTCGGTGCCGCCAAGCTCCAGGTCGGACTTCAGCGCCACCGAGTCATAGCCCTGCATCAGCGGGTAGAGGAATTCATGCACCGAGATCGGCACGCCGGCCTTGAAGCGCTTGGTGAAGTCGTCGCGCTCCATCATGCGGGCGACGGTGTACTTGGCGGCGAGCTGGATCATGCCGCGCGCGCCCAGCGGATCGCTCCACTCGCTGTTGTAGCGGATATCGGTCTTGCTCGGGTCCAGCACCATGCTGGCCTGGCGGTAGTAGGTCTGCGCGTTGGCCTCGATCTGCTCGCGCGTGAGCGGCGGACGCGTGGCGTTGCGGCCCGACGGATCGCCGATGGTCGAGGTGAAATCGCCGATCAGGAAGATCACCTGATGTCCGAGGTCCTGCAACTGGCGCATCTTGTTGAGCACGACGGTGTGGCCGATGTGGATGTCGGGCGCGGTCGGGTCCAGGCCCAGCTTGATGCGCAGCGGCACGCCGGTGGCGGCGCTGCGGGCCAGCTTCTGCTCCCACTCCGCGGCGATCAGCAGTTCGTCGCAGCCGCGCTGCGTGATCTCCATTGCATGCAGCACCTCCGGCGTGACCGGATACTTCGGTTTGCCCGGCGTGTTGTGTTCAGGAGCGGGAGCGGCGGGAGCGGCGGGAGCGGCGGGAGCGGCGGGAGCGGCGGGAGCGGCGGGAGCGGCGGGAGCGGCGGAAACGGTCATGGCAAATAAAAAAAGAGCCGCATGCGCCACAGCGACACACGGTCGAGACAATTCGGAAGACAAATGGCATGCGCCTGCCACAACGACGACCGGCGCGATCCCGCGATTTTACCGTGAGGCGGCCACCTGCCCAACGGGCACCCGCAAGCCGCCCCAACCGGTGCCCCCGCTGGTATGCTCACGCGCATGACGACACCCGCCTCCTCCGCCAGCGAACGCTACATCGGCCTGATGTCCGGCACCAGCCTGGACGGCGTCGATGGCGTGCTGGTCGACTTTTCCAGTCCGCGTCCGATGCTGCTGACGGACGCCGACATACCCTTTCCGCCCGAGCTGCGGCAGGCATTCTTCGACCTGCAGTTCGCCGGCCACAACGAAATCCACCGCGAGGCGCTGGCCGCCAACGCGCTGGCTGACCTGTACGCCGAATGCGTCGCGCAGCTGCTGCATGAGAGCGGCTGCGATCCGCGCGAAGTCCGTGCCATCGGCGCCCATGGCCAGACCATACGCCACCAGCCCGGTGAGCACGACGGCATCGGCTACACGCGGCAGACGCAGCACGCCGCCGTGCTCGCCGAGCGCACCGGCATCGACGTCATTGCCGATTTCCGCAGCCGCGACATCGCCGCCGGCGGCCAGGGCGCGCCACTCGTGCCGGCCGTGCACCGCGCACTGTTCGCGCTACCCGATGCCTGGCGCGTCGTCTGCAACATCGGCGGCATCGCCAACCTGACCGTGCTGCCACCGCAGCGGTCGGATGCGCACGACCGGGTGCTCGGCTTCGACTGCGGCCCGGGCAATGCCCTGCTCGACTACTGGGTCCATACCCACCGGGGCGAAGCTTATGACCGCGACGGCGAGTGGGCCCGCAGCGGCTGGATTGACGCGGCGCTGCTCGAGACCCTGCGCGGCGAGCCGTTCTTCGCCAGGATGCCGCCCAAGAGCACCGGCCGCGACCTGTTCAACCCGACCTGGCTGCAGCAGCAGGCCGGCGACGCGCTCGAGCGCATCCGCCCCGAGGACGTACAGGCCACCCTGCTCGCCCTGACGGCCGACACCATCGCCGATGCCGTCCGCACCTATGCGCCGCATACCGCATCCCTCGTGATCTGCGGCGGCGGCGCCCGCAACGGCGCGCTGATGCAGCGGCTGGCGGCACAACTGCCCGGCACCCCGATTGCCCCGAGCGATGACTTCGGCATCCCCGCACATCAGGTCGAGGCGCTTGCCTTCGCCTGGCTGGCTCGCCAGTGCGTGCGACGCGAGCCCGGCAACGTCCACCACGCCACCGGCGCGGCCGGGCCGCGCGTGCTGGGCACCATCTATCCGGCCTAGGCGACAGACAACAGGCAATAAAAAAGCGCACCGAAGTGCGCTTTTTTGTTTGTCGACGCCGGCTTCAGACCGAGAACGACGAACCGCAACCGCAAGTGGTCGAGGCATTCGGGTTCTTGATGACGAACTGGGCACCGTTGATATCTTCCTTGTAGTCGATCTCGGCACCCACCAAGTACTGGTAGCTCATCGAGTCGATCAGGAGCGTCACGCCATTCTTGGTCATGGTCGTGTCGTCTTCGTTGGTGTCTTCATCAAAAGTGAAGCCGTACTGGAAGCCCGAGCACCCGCCGCCTTGCACGAACACGCGCAGCTTCAGCTCCGGATTGCTTTCCTCTTCGATCAGTTGCTTGACCTTGTCCGCAGCGCTGTCGGTAAAGACCAGCGGAGCCGGAACCTCGTTCACATCGGGCGTGGCTGCCTGCGCGACTGCGTTCATGAAAAATCTCCTGTGGGAACATCTCAAATCTGCTGCTATTTTAAGCGCAGACTGCAAATCGTGCCGAAGTCCCGGGTTTCAAGTGGACATTGTGCGGTGCGGCCGCAACGACCCGTGCCGGCCCCGGATCAGTCCTGGTTGGACGCCAGCTTCAGGTTGGGCAGCAGCTTCACATCACCGGGTGCGAAGTGCGTCAGCGTACCCATGACGACGGCCCCCTGGTGCATTTCCAGCGCAGCGTACTGCACATTGCCCTCGATGCGCGCCTTGGGCTGGAGCTCCAGTAGTTCCGAGACATGCACCGGCCCCACGACCGTGCCATTGAGGATCAGGTGGCCGACGTGCACTTCGCCCTCGATGCGCGCGCTGTCGGTCACCACCAGCATGCTGGGCTTGTCGGGATCGCCGATCACGTTGCCCCTGATCTGCCCGTCGATCCGCAGACCGCCCGAAAAACGCAGGTCCCCTTCCAGCCGCGTACGCGCCCCCAGCAGGGTTTCGATCGCCAACCCTTTCTTTTTGCCAAACAGCATCGTGAACTCCTTTGTGCCGATGGGACAACGCCCGTCAAATGGAAAAACTCTGGCTGGCCTTGACCTTGCCGTTCTGCAGCACCTTCACGACCACCGACTTGACCGTGGTGCCGGGCGGGACATCCACCCAGCCCTCCAGACGCTGGTAGTGCGTCAGCTTGACCCGCGTGGCTGGCGCTGCTGCCCCGCCGGCCACGGCGCAGGGGAAGTCGATCGTAGCAGGTTTGCCCGCCTGCACCACATTCAGCGTGAGCGCCAGTTGGCCTTCGAATTCGGAGACCGGTGCGAACGCCTTGCCACCGCCCTGCATCAGCAGGACACGGAAACGCAGCCGCGCGGGCTGCGCCTCGTCCGGAGCGATCCGGAAACTGCGCACATAGATGCCAGCGGAATTGGTGGGGGCGGGCAACAGGCTGTCGAAGAAGGCCAGATCCTCCTTCAACTGAGCGTTCTCGGCTTCCAGCGCCTTGAGCTGCTCGGCCATTTGTTGCTGGGCGCCTTCAGCCATACCCAGCCGCGATTCAGCCGTGCCGGCCGAGGCGGCCAGCTTGTCGCGCTCGACCTGCACTGCGGCCAGCTTGGCGCCCAGCTCGCGGTTCATGGCACGCAAGTCGGCATCGTGCGGGCCGGTCAGCCGACGGCCTTCCTCGAAAGCCCACAGTGCCGCCGCACCAGCCAGACCGACCACCACAGCGACCAGCAGGACAGTCACAGGCCACGGTAAGCGAGAACGCACCGTCACATTGGGCGCGAGCACCGAAATGCGACGCAACAGACGTCGCCCCTTCATGCGGCGATCCCTTGAATCGTCACGCATGACGGTATCGGGTTAGGACAAATGGCGGATTGCATCATCTCGACCAAACGCTAAGGAAGTGTGAATTGTAGTCGCGACCGCGCATGTCCGAGCTGTTGCAAACGGTAAGCAGCATGCACCATGGATCACACCATTCGACCGGATGCACAAAAACAAAAAACCACACCCGAAGGTGTGGTTTTTTGCTGAAGCAGATCTGGCGGATTAACGCTTGGAGAACTGCTTGCGGCGGCGGGCCTTGTGCAGACCGACCTTCTTACGTTCCACTTCACGGGCGTCGCGGGTCACCAGGCCAGCCTTCGACAGGGTCGGCTTGAGCGTAGCGTCGTAGTCGATCAGCGCGCGGGTGATGCCGTGGCGGACAGCGCCGGCCTGGCCGGTTTCACCGCCACCGACCACGTTCACCTTGATGTCGAAGGTGGCGCCGTGGTTGGTCAGCTCGAGCGGCTGGCGAATCATCATCAGCGAGGTTTCGCGAGCAAAGTAGTCAGCGACCGGCTTGCCGTTGACGATGATGTCGCCCTTGCCGGACTTGATGAAGACACGTGCCACTGCGCTCTTGCGGCGGCCGGTACCATAGTTCCAGTTTCCGATCATGGCGGCCCCTTAGATTTCCAGCACTTGCGGCTGCTGAGCTTCGTGCGGATGCGAGCCTTCGGCGTACACCTTCAGCTTCTTGATCATCGCGTAGCCCAGCGGACCCTTCGGCAGCATGCCCTTCACGGCTTTTTCCAGGGCGCGACCCGGGAAACGCTGCTGCATCTTGCCGAACGTCATTTCGTAGATACCGCCCGGGTAGCCCGAGTGGCGATAGTACTTCTTGTCGGTCGTCTTGGCGCCCGTCACACGCAGCTTGGCTGCGTTGATCACGATGATGAAATCGCCCGTGTCGACGTGCGGAGTGAATTCGGGTTTGTGCTTGCCGCGCAGTCGGAGTGCCACTTCGCTGGCGACACGCCCGAGGACCTTGTCCGTCGCGTCAATCACGAACCAATTGCGCTTCACCTCATGCGGCTTCGCGGAAAAGGTCTTCATGATTTTTCCAATTTTGAGTCAGTGCCCGAGTGGACCCGTATCGCGTCCCAACCGCACACGAACGGATCGTCTTGCGGACGCCTGCGCGGCCTTTGAAAAGGCACGTCGCCGGCCCGCCTTCCCGCTTATATCGACGCGGGCTCTCCTTGCTTCTCTTTTCCGCGGGCAATCCGGAAAAGATTTCGAGTGTACCTCGCAAGCCACCCTTGACACAAGGAAAAGAATGCGCCCGCACCCGGAGGACGAAAAAAAACCCCAAGCTGTTTGGCTTGGGGTTCGAATCCACCAAAGGAGGAGGGTGGAGGAGACACCTGCTGATCGTTGACCCGATGGGTTGCACCGCGTCAGCCGATCCAATGGTACGGATTATACCCAGTCCTGGGGCACACGCAAGAAAATTTGCACTACGAAATTGCATTTCTCAATGCGGAATGCACCAACATGCACACGCACCAAGCATTTTTCATCAAAAATCAAATAGTTAACAGAAATCATCACGAGCACAAATGTCGCGCATTAGAGACCTCCCTCCAATCCTGTCCCGCTTCTGGTGCAGAAGCGGCGGGTTGCACCTTTTCGCGCCGATGTCACTGTCAAGGGGCAGTCACCCCAGGGCGCCGGCACCGGGCGGACGGGATAGCTACAATGTGGCTTTTCGTCGGCGCGTCCGTCGACACGCAAGAGGATTCGACATGGAATGCACAGTGAGCTGGACCGGCCCGGACGGCATGGCGTTTTTGGCGGAAACCGGCAGCGGCCACCTCGTCACGATGGATGGCGCGCCGGACGGCGGCGGCCGCAATCTGGCGCCGCGTCCGATGGAAATGGTGCTGCTGGGCACCGGCGGCTGCACCGCCTATGACGTGGTGCTGATCCTCAAGCGTGGCCGCCAGGATGTACAGGGCTGCAGCGTCAAGCTGCGCGCCGAGCGCGCCGAGACGGACCCCAAGGTCTTCACGCGCATCCACTTCATCTTCACGGTGACGGGACGCAACCTGAAGCGGGAAACGGTGGAGCGCGCGGTCCAGCTGTCGCACGAGAAGTACTGCTCGGCGTCGATCATGCTGGCCAAGACGGCCGAGATCACACATTCGCTGGAGCTGGTGGACCTGGCCGTCGCCGGCGCACCGACGGAATAAGAACGCGAAGCGGACCGATAAGCCGGATTCTGTGCGCCGCGCGGCATGACACCGCGCGGCGTGACAACCATTCCTCTAGACCGGCCGTTGCCGGCCGGCTCAAGCTCCCTACCCGCAGGCTCGGCGGGCCGCTTCATCGCCTGCTTACTTGGGATTGCTCCGGGTGGAGGTTACCGCGTTTCACCCTTCGCCCCGGCCGAAGCCGCGGGCGAAGACTCGTCTCTGTGGCCCTATTCCGCACGTCGCCGTGGATGGTCGTTAGCCATCACCCTGCCCTGTGGAGTCCGGACTTTCCTCCCCTTCCGTCGTGCGAACACGCGGAAGCAGCGGTTGCCTGGTTCGCTTCGCGAGGCGCGAGTCTAGCACTTCTGGCCCGGTTTGGCCGATGTGCGTCGACCGGCGCGGAAGACGGCGGTATCTGAATAGAAGGCAGGATCCCGGTTCGCCTCGCACCATCCGGGGATGCCCATGACAGGCAGCGGGCGGAAGTCGCTCGTGGTCAGGTCGGCGCTGGCGAGCGTATCGGCCAGAACGGCATCGATCGAAGCCGTCTCTGCCGCCGCTTCCAATGACGCGACATGCACGGGCCAGGCGTGGGCGGTGATCGACTTGTACGGCGCGACCAGCTTCTCCAGCAGCGCATGGCCGAACGGCAACACGGCGCACGACCGTCCCCAGGCAGCCCTGCCCTCGATGAACAAGCCCGGCCAGTCGAAGCCGGTCAGGCAACGCTCGGGCGCATCGTCGGTGCGCAGGAAGATCAGGGCATTCTCGTCGAACAGGGTGGCGGCATCGCGCACGGCGCCGCGCACCGCACCGATGCCGTCGCGGGCGATGGCACTGGCCTGGCGGGCATTGAGCGCTGCCTTGGCGTGCGGCCAGTGCAGCCAGATCAGCGCGTTGAAGAAATCGTGCAGGTTATCCCGCGTGGGCACGCCACCGGTGGCGGCGATGTGCGCCTCGTAGGCAACGCCGGGCGGCAGCGCACCCTGCGGGATGAAGCGCAGCGGATGGCCACCGGCCGTGCGCAAGTCCTGCCGCTCCGCATGCGCATTGAGGATGTCGCGCAAGTCGGCGCCTTGGCCAACCGCTTGGGCGACCGGCGCGCCGACGGCCGCCAGTCGCGCGAACGCCGGGTGCGCCCAGTCGATCTCGATCCAACCCGCCGGAACCCGGCTCAGACCGTCTTCCAGCGCAGCATCGCGCCGCCGCGCAGCGGCACCAGCGTCTGCTCGCCGAAGGGCACCTCGGCGGGCAGTTGCCATTGCGAGCGTGTGAGCGTGAGGGTGCCGGCATTGCGCGGCAGGCCGTAGAAATCCGGACCGTGCAGGCTGGCGAAGCCTTCGAGCTTGTCGAGCGCGTTGGCGTCTTCGAAGGCCTCGGCGTACAGCTCCATCGCATGCAGCGCGGTATAGCAGCCGGCGCAGCCGCAGGCGTGTTCCTTCAGTCCCTTGGCGTGCGGCGCGCTGTCGGTGCCGAGGAAGAAGCGCGGGTGGCCCGAAGTGGCCGCCGCCACCAGCGCCAGCCGATGCGTTTCGCGCTTGAGCACCGGCAGGCAGTAGTAGTGCGGACGGATGCCGCCGACGAACAGCGCATTGCGGTTGTACAGCAGGTGGTGCGCGGTGATGGTCGCGCCGACCGGCCCTTCCGCGTCGCGCACGTATTCGGCGGCGTGCCTGGTGGTGATGTGCTCGAACACGACCTTCAGCGCCGGAAAATCGCGGCGCAGCGGCTGCATCACGGTCTCGATGAAGACGGCTTCGCGGTCGAAGATGTCGACCATGGGGTCGGTCACTTCGCCGTGCACCAGCAGCGGCATGCCGACGTCCTGCATCGCTTCGAGCGTCTTGGCGCAGCGGCGCAGATCGGTCACGCCGGCATCGCTGTTGGTGGTGGCGCCGGCCGGGTAGAGCTTGACGCCGTGCACGAAGCCGCTGGCACGGGCGGTGCGGATTTCCTCGGGCGTGGTGTTGTCGGTCAGGTACAGCGTCATCAGCGGCTCGAAGCGCGTGCCCGCCGGCAGCGCGGCGAGGATGCGCTCGCGGTAGGCGCGTGCCTGCGCGGTGGTCGTCACCGGCGGCTTGAGGTTGGGCATGATGATCGCCCGGCCGAACTGGCGCGCGGTGTCATCCACCACGTCGGCGAGCGCGTCGCCGTCGCGCAGGTGCAGGTGCCAGTCATCAGGGCGGACGATGGTCAGGGTATCGATCATGATGCGTGGAGATAAAGAGACAGAAAGAAACGAAACTCAGAGAATCAAGATGACGCGGTAGTCGTTGACATTGGTGCGCGTCGGGCCGGTGACGATCAGGTCGTCCGCGGCGGCGAAAAAGCCATAGGCGTCGTGCGCGTCCAGCGCGGCGCGGGCGGCAACACCGCGCGCAGCAGCGCGTCCGATGGACTGCGGATCGAGCAAGGCGCCTGCATTGTCCTCCGAACCGTCGATGCCGTCGGTGTCGGCCGCCAGCGCATAGACATCGCCCATGTCTTCCAGCGTGATCCCCAGTGACAGCAGGAACTCGGCGCAACGGCCGCCCCGACCACCGGTCAGGCCCGGCGGGATCGTCACCGTGCATTCGCCGCCGGAGACCAGCGCGACAGGCGCCGCGAACGGCGTGCCGTGCTGGCGGATCTGCCGTGCCAGTGCGCCATACACCTGGGCGACCTCGCGCGCCTCGCCGGTGACAGTATCCCCCAGGATGGCGGCATGGATGCCGCGCGCCGCGAAGACCTGCGCACCGGCTGCCAGGCTCTGCTGCGCCGTGGCGATGACATGGTTGGTCACCTGCGCAAAGCAGGCATCGCCCGGCTTGGGCGTCTCGGCGATCCCGCCGCGCGCGCCGCGCTCCAGATGCGCGCGCACGGATTCGGGCGCCTGCGCGCCCCAGCGCGCGAGGATTGTCAGCGCGTCGGCGTAGGTGCTCGGGTCGGGCACGGTGGGGCCGCTGGCGATCGCGCTCGGGTCGTCGCCGGCCACGTCGGAGACGATCAGCGTGGTCACCGGCGCGCGGGATGCCGCGGCCAGGCGGCCGCCCTGGATGCGTGACAGGTGCTTGCGCACGATGTTCATGTCGGTGATCGGCGCGCCGCAGCTCAGCAGCTCGCGCGTCACGGCCTTCAGGTCGGCCATGGGGATGCCCTCGGCCGGCAGGGACAGCAGGCTCAAGCCGCCGCCGGACACCAGCACGATCAGCCGGTCGTGTTCGGTCAGCGCCGACACGCGGTCGAAGATCTCGCGCGCCGCCTGCTCACCCGCCTCGTCCGGCACCGGGTGGCCGGCTTCGATCACGCGGATGTGATCGGTCGGCAACCCGTGCGCATAGCGCGTGACGACCAGTCCTTCGATCTGCGCGTGGCCGGCGTAGGCCTGCTCGACCGCCAGCGCCATCGACGCGGCCGCCTTGCCGGCACCGACCACCAGCGTCCCGCCGCCCGCATGCGGCGGCGGCAGGAAACCGGCGACGATCTTGAGCGGGTCCGCCGCGGCCACGGCGGCCGCGTAGCTCTCCAGCAGCAAGGCGCGGGCAGCGGTGCGTTCCAGCTTCACGCCAGCGCCTCCGCGATCGCACGGCCCAGGTCCGCCGTGCCGGCGGTGCCGCCGATATCGCGCGTGAGCGGCGCATGGGCCGAGCCGGCACCCAGCACGCGCAGTCCCTCGGGCACGGCTTCCTTGCCGATCCTGTCTCCGGGAATCACGGCGATGCGATACGAACTCATGGGATGCGTTCCGTCTGGAAGCTGGGTTGCGTGGCCAGCCCAAGATCTGGCGCGGTGCCGCATGAGCGCAACGGCCGGGCGTCGTAGGTGGGATTGCGTGCACCGGGCGCTTGGCACCTCCGGCGGCCCGCAGGATAATGGCTATTTTATTGCATCCTGTCTTTCGCCCCATCATGTGCCAGCTGCTCGGCATGAACTGCGCCGAACCGACCGACGTGACGTTCTCGTTCACGGGGTTCGCCGCGCGCGGCGGGCTCACCGACCACCACGCCGACGGCTTCGGCGTTGCGTTTTTCAAGGACAAGGCCTGCCGTCTGTTCATCGACAACCAGTCGGCCGGCACCTCGCCGGTGGCGGAGCTGGTCAAGCGCTACCCGATCAAGTCCAAGAACGTCATCTCGCACATCCGCAAGGCGACCCAGGGCAGCGTGCGGCTGGAGAACTGTCACCCGTTCATGCGCGAACTGTGGGGCCGGCACTGGATCTTCGCCCACAACGGGGACCTCAAAAACTTCTCGCCCTTCCTCTCCGGCGTCTACCAGCCGGTGGGCGACACCGACAGCGAGCTGGCCTTCTGCTTCAGCATGCAGGCGCTGCGCAAGCGCTTCCCGGGCTCGCAACCGCCGCTCAACGAGCTGTTCTACGCGCTGTCGGACGTCACCAAGGAAGTAAACCGCCACGGCGTGTTCAACTATCTGCTGTGCAACGGACAGGCGCTATTCGCGCATTGCTCGACGCGGCTGTACTACATCGTGCGGCAATGGCCATTCTCGACGGCGCACCTGATCGACGCCGACATGACGATCGATTTCGCCAAGTACACCACGCCCGAGGACCGCGTCGCCGTGATCGCCACCGCGCCGCTGACCGACAATGATATCTGGACCCCCTTCGTGCCCGGCGAGCTGCTGATGTTCGAATCCGGCCAGGCGACCATGGCGACCAAGGTGCCGATCCCCGAAGCGGTGCAGGCGGCCAACGCCGCCAACACGGCCTGCACGTGATACCGTCTCGCCCATAAAAAAGCCGCTCCCGAAAGAACGGCTTTTCTTGTGCCTCGATCCGGCGTTGTTGCATAAATCCGGTCGCCCGCGCGCGGCATGATGACGTTTACGCGCAACGGTCTGGGCAGATGGCGCGGTAAACAATCCGGCTGGCTGCGTAGATTGTTGTCTTTTGCCGGAAAGATGCGCAGGGACACACACAAGCGAGCCGAGCCCAAGGGCACCTATCGGGTCAAGAACTGGGCGCAGTACAACGCTGGCCTGATTGCCAGGGGAGACGTCACGATGTGGGTTGACCAAGGCTTGTTGGCGTCGTCCGGCGTGGGCGTGTCCAAGC
>CAKKOY010000008.1 GCA_919592095.1 Ralstonia syzygii subsp. syzygii
GCTCGCATCAACTGGATGTTCTCTACTGAAACGGCTCGCAAAAAATTGGCCAAAGCCTACCCTGTACCCACCTCTGACAAACCGTCATAACCCCTGTGCAGAGGTACTAGTGAACCCCCGGCGTTACGGTGCACGGACTCTCTGGGACAGTGCGGTGTTTCGGTGCTCCGTTTTCACGCGAAAACAAGCCTCGGCTATTGTCGAGTACCTAAAGTTCAAGCAAGAAGAGGAGGGTGAGCGCAGCTACTCTTTCCTCTTGATCCAACAAGCGTTGACGAACTATTGGCTTGCGCGTGTGCAATTGTAGGGCGTACGTACATGGAACTTGCTGTCACGGTATTCCCTTCAGCGCGGCAACAAGGCAATCCGCGACGATCTGGTCGATGTTTGCATTGAATCCGAGCAGCGTCTGTGCGCCTGGTGCGCACTGGGGTGTTTAGTCCCACAGCGTGCTGGACTGGGCCCGACCGTCATCTTCAGCTTGCCTGCCACAGCGGCCTTCGCCACCGCATCCAGTAGTTCCGGTCTCGGCGTGCAGATGAAGAGCTTGAACCGCCTGTTGTGATGGGAGCGTGCGGCATCCGGAAATGAAAAAGCCGTCCCTGCTGGATTGGAGCAGGGACGGCTTGGAATCTGGTGCCCGGGGTCGGACTCGAACCGACACGCCTTGCGGCGGGGGATTTTGAGTCCCCTGCGTCTACCTGTTTCACCACCCGGGCAGGGTGCGAATAAGCCAGCAATTATGCCAGAAACGCGGCGCCCCGGACAAGATGGCCGGCTGCAGGTCAAGCCGGCGCACGGTCGTTCTGCGCTTCCAGCACGCGCAGCAGCGACGACGTATCGTCGCAGCCCCATCCGTTGGCGACGAGCGCGTCGAGCTGCGAGGCCACCAGCTCCATCGCCGGCATCTTCAGGCCGAGCTCGCGGGCGATGTCGCGCACCAGGCCGAAGTCCTTGTCGTGCAGGCGCGCCTCGATGCCGGCGGCGAAGTTCCGCTCGGCCATCTTCGGGCCCATCATGTCCAGCATGCGGCTGCCCGCGAAGCCCGGGCCGATGGCCGCCAGCACGCGCGGCGGATCGGTGCCCTGGGCGCGCGCGAACAGCATGGCCTCGGCGATGCCCTGGATGTTGATCACCTGCACGATCTGATTGCACGCCTTGGCAACCTGGCCCGCGCCGTGATCGCCGATGTGCGTGATGGTGGTGCCCAGCAGTTGCAGCAGGGGGCACACGCGCTCGAGCACCTCGGCCTTGCCACCGACCATGATCGACAGCGTGGCCTTCTGCGCACCCATGGTGCCGCCCGAGACCGGGGCATCCAGGAAGTCGAGTCCGGCCGCTTCCAGTTCGGCCGCGATGCGGCGCGTGGCCACGGCGGAGATCGTGCTGTGGTCGATGCACACCGCACCGCGCGGCGCGCTATGTATGACGCCGTCCGGCCCCAGCAGCACGGCCTCCACATCGGCTGTGGAGGTGACGTTGGTGAAGACGGCTTCCGCGTCGCGCGCGGCGTCGGCGGGGGAATCGCACGGCTGCGCGCCCAGGGCGCGGGCGTGATCGGCGGCTTCGGGGCGGCGCACGTAGGCGCGCACGGCATGGCCGGCCGCGACGAGGTGCTGGACCATCGGCGAACCCATGTTGCCGAGGCCGATGAAGGCGATGCGTGTCATGGCAAATCTCCCATTAGCGGGGGCCTGCGTAGGCGAAGCGCCCGTCCCGGATGATGCCCATCACGCGCGAGCGCTGGTCGAAGCCCTGGTGATCCCGGGCATTCAGGTTCAGCACGCCGTTGGGCACGGTCAGGCCGTGCGTGGTTTCCAGCGCATCGCGCAGGGCGGCGCGGAAGGCGGGCGTGCCGGGCGGCGCCCGGGTCTTCAGGGCGCGCTCGGCTGCGCTGTCCAGCAGTTGCCAGGCGCCCCAGGCGTCGCCGGCGAACTGCGTGACGGTGTTCGGGCCGTACCTGGCTTCGTAGCGCTCGACAAACGCGACGGCGACCTGCTTCACCGGATGGCTGGCCGGCAGTTCGCGAGCGACCACCACCGGCCCGGTGGGAAACAGCGTGCCTTCCACGTCCTTGCCGCCCTCCTTCAGGAACTCGGTGCTGGCGATGCCGTGGGTCTGGTAGATGCGACCCTTGTAGCCGCGCTCGACCAGCGTGCGCTCCGGCAGCGCGGCCGGCGTGCCGGAACCGGCGATCAGGATGGCGTCGGGCCTGGCGACCATCAGCTTGAGGATCTGGCCCGTGACGCTGGCGTCGGTGCGGGCGAAGCGCTCGCTGCCGACCACCTGCAGTCTGCGCACTTCGGCCAGCTTCGAGAACTCGCGCCACCAGCTCTCGCCGTAGGCATCGGCAAAGCCGATGAAGCCGACGGTGCGCACGCCGTTGTCGGCTATGTGCTGCGTGACCAGCGTGGCCATGTGCGAGTCGTTCTGCGGCATCTTGAAGGCCCAGTGCCGCTTGGCGTCCTGCGGCTCGACGATGGAGGCCGAGGCCGCCAGCGCGATCATCGGCGTCTGGCCTTCGGCCACGGCATCGAGCGAGGCCAGCGCGGTTGGCGTGATGGTCGGGCCGACGATCACATCGACATGGTCCTCGGCGATCAGCCTGCGCACGTTGCGCACCGCCACCGCGGGGTCCGAGGCATCGTTTAGCACGATGTACTGCGCGCGCTGGCAGCCGAGCGTCGCCGGCCACATCTGCACGGTGTTCTTGGTGGGGATGCCGATGGCGGCGGCGGGGCCGGTGGTCGACAGCACCACGCCGACGCGGAGGTCGGCGCGGGCGGGCAGGGCGATGGCGCCGGCACTGGCCAGGAGCGCCAGGCCGGACAGCAGGCGGCGTCGGGTCGTCATGGAGTCTCCGGGAGTGGGCGGGAAGGCGGCGCGGGCGGCACGCTCACAGCTCGTACGCTTCGTGCTCGCCCGCCAGCAGTTGCTCGAGCAGCTTGCGCGTCAGCGCCGGAGCGAACAGTTCGATGAAGGTGTACACGAAGCCGCGCAGGTAGGCCCCCTGCTTGATCCCCAAGTGGGTGACGTTGGTGCCGAACAGGTGGCCGGCCGGGATCGCGCGCAGGTTGCGGTCGCGCTCCGGGTCGAATGCCACGCCGGCCACGATGCCGATGCCCAGCCCGACCTCCACGTAGGTCTTGATGACGTCCGCGTCGATGGCCTCCAGCACGATATCGGGCTTGATCTGGCGCAGCTCGAAGGCGTGATCGATCTTGGGGCGCCCGGCGAAGTGCTGGTCGTAGGTGATGATCGGATAGTTCTTCAGGTCTTCCAGCGTCAGGTGCTGGCGCGACAGCAGCGGGTGATCAGGCGGCGCGACCACCACATGCTGCCACTGGTAGCCGGGGATCGAGATCAGGTCCTTGATCTGCGACAGTCCCTCGGTGGCGATGGCGATGTCGGCGCGGTCGTGCAGGACCATCTCGGCGATCTGCGCGGGCGTGCCCTGCTGGATCGACAGGCGCACCTTCGGATACCTGTGCGTGAATTCGGCGATCGCCTTGGGCAGCGCGTAGCGTGCCTGCGTGTGCGTGGTGGCGATGGTGAAATTGCCCTGGTCCTGCGCGGCGTAGTCCTTGCCGACGCGCTTGAGCGTGTCCACCTCCTGCAGCACGCGCTCGACCGATGCCAGAATGCGCCGTCCGGGCTCGGTGAGGCCCCGGATGCGCTTGCCATGCCGGGTGAAGATATCGACACCCAGCTCTTCCTCCAGCTCGATGATGGCCTTGGAGACACCGGGTTGTGACGTGTAGAGCGCTTTCGCCGCCTCGGTCAGATTGAATTTCTGCCGCACGGCTTCGCGCACGAAGCGAAATTGGTGCAGGTTCATAATGCGCGGTCAATAAGGAACAGGCACGAGCAATCCAGCCGCTACTTATAACCGAAGCTATATAAACAAACAATTTTTTATTGGTTTGGGATATGAGCTGGTTTCATTACGATGCTCGAACTTCGTGATAACACGTCATCACTGCCCCACGCGCCCATGACGCTTGCCTATACGGTTTCCGGTCTGCTGGTCGGCCTGCTGGTCGGCTTGACGGGCGTCGGCGGCGGTTCGCTGATGACGCCGCTGCTGACGCTGATGTTCGGTTTTTCGCCGGCGACCGCGGTCGGCACGGACCTGGCGTTTGCGTCGCTGACCAAGGGCGTCGGCACCATCGCACACCGTAGCCACGGTCACATCCGCTGGGACATCGTCAAGCGCCTGTGCCTGGGCAGCGTGCCCGCCGCGCTGGTGACGGTGCTCGTGCTCAAGGCCGCCGGTCACCTCGATGCGCGGTGGATGCACTTCATCCGCTTGACGATCGGCGTGTCGGTCATCCTGACGGTGATCTCGCTGCTGTTCCGCCATCGCGTGCTGGGCTGGCTGGCGCGTAACCCGCGCTATCGTCTGCAGGGCTCGACGCTGGCAATGGCCACCGTCTTCATCGGCGTGGTGCTGGGCGTACTGGTGACGGTGTCGTCTATCGGCGCCGGTGCCGTGGGCGCGACGCTCATCCTGATCCTGTACCCCGAACTGAAGAGCGCCGAAGTGGCCGGCACCGACATCGCCTACGCCGTGCCGCTGACCGCCGTGGCCGGCCTGGGCCACATGTACCTGGGCACGATCGACTGGAACCTGCTGGTCTCGCTGCTGGTGGGCTCCATCCCGGGCATCTGGCTGGGTGCGCGCCTGTCCAAGAATCTGCCGGAACTTCTGACGCGCGGCGCGCTTGCCGCCACGCTGACGGTCACGGCCATCAAGCTGGTGTCGTGATGATGCGCAACGCCACACCGCCCCGGCTTGGCTGCCGCTGCTGTCGTTGCTGAGGCGACCGCAGCAACTGCGCGACAAACCCTTTCCCCCAATTGAATCGCATACCGGCGCAAAAGCCGGATCGGACTGACCAGTCATGTACCAATACGACGCTTACGATCATCGCCTCGTCGCCGACCGCGTCGCGCAGTTTCGCGACCAGGTGCGACGCCGCATCTCGGGCGAGCTGACGGAAGAGGAATTCCTGCCGCTGCGCCTGCAGAACGGCCTGTACATGCAACGCCATGCCTACATGCTGCGCGTGGCGATCCCGTATGGCCTGCTCGCTGCCAAGCAGTTGCGCATGCTCAGCCATATCGCCGCCGAGCACGATCGCGGCTATGGCCACTTCAGCACGCGCCAGAACATCCAGTACAACTGGATCGAGCTCGATCAGGTACCCGATATCCTGGGCAAGCTGGCCTCGGTGGAGATGCATGCCATCCAGACCTCGGGCAACTGCATCCGCAACATCACGACCGACCAGTTCGCCGGCGTGGCGGCGGATGAGCTGGTCGATCCGCGCCCGTTGGCCGAGATCCTGCGCCAGTGGTCGACGTTCATCCCCGAGTTCGCCTTCCTGCCGCGCAAGTTCAAGATCGCCATCTCGGCCACGCGCGAAGACCGCGCGGTGACGCAGCTGCACGACATCGGCGTCTACGCCTACCAGGGCGCGGACGGCCAGACGCTGCTGCGCATCCTGGCCGGCGGCGGCATGGGCCGTACCCCGATCCTGGGCGCGATCATCAAGGAAGGCCTGCCGTGGCAGCACATGCTGTCGTATATCGAGGCGACCATTCGCGTGTACAACCGCTACGGCCGCCGCGACAACAAGTACAAGGCGCGCATCAAGATCCTCGTGAAGGCCATCGGCGCCGAAGAGTTCGCCCGCCAGGTGGAAGAGGAGTGGCAGCACATCAAGGACGGCCCGTCGACCATCACGCAGGCCGAGTTCGACCGCGTGGCACAGCACTTCGCGCCGCCGGCCTACGACAAGCTGCCCGATACCGACGCCGGCTACGAGACGGCACTGCTGGAGAACAAGGCGTTCGCGCGCTGGGTCAGCCGCAACGTGCATCCGCACCGCGTGCCGGGCTATGCGTCCGTGACGCTGTCGCTCAAGCCGGGCGTGGCGTTGCCGCCGGGCGATGCGACCGCCGAGCAGATGGCGCTGGTGGCCGACTGGTCCGAGCGCTTCGGCTATGGTGAACTGCGCGTGGCGCACGAGCAGAACCTGATCCTGCCGGACGTGAAGAAGCACGACCTGTTCGCGCTGTGGCAACTGGCCCGCGAGCACGGCATGGCCACCGCCAACATCGGCTTGCTGACCGACATCATCGCCTGCCCGGGCGGCGACTTCTGCTCGCTGGCGAACGCCAAGTCGATCCCCATCGCGCAGGCTATCCAGGCGCGCTTCGATGACCTGGACTATGTGCACGACCTGGGCGAGGTCACGCTCAACATTTCGGGCTGCATCAATTCGTGCGGCCACCACCACGTCGGCAACATCGGCATCCTGGGTGTCGATAAGAACGACGAGGAGTGGTACCAGGTGTCGCTGGGCGGCGCGCAGGGCAACGATTCGGCGATCGGCAAGGTGATCGGCCCGTCGTTCAAGGCCGAGGAGATGCCCGACGTGATCGCCCGCCTCATCGATACCTTCGTCGCCAACCGCGTGGAAGACGAGCGCTTTATCGATACCTACAACCGCATCGGCATGACCCCGTTCAAGGAACGCGTCTATGCCCGTGAAGCAGCCTGAGCCCGAGGGAACGAACATGAGCAAGATCATCAAGCTGCAAAACGGCACCCCGCAGATCGTGGCCGATGAGTGGACCGTGCTGCGCGCTCCCGAAGGCGGCGAGTTGGCCCAGGGCGATGTGGATGCCGCCGCGCACGCCATCGTGCCGCTGGCCTACTGGCAGGCCAACCGCGAGGCGCTGGTTTCCCGCGCCCGCGCCGGCACGCTGGCCGTGTGGCTGGCGCCGGACGATGAGCCGTTGGCACTGGCCGACGACCTGGCGAGCCTGCCGCTGGTGGCGGTGGATTTTCCCGTCTTCCGCGATGGCCGTGGTTACAGCACGGCGTTTCTGCTGCGCCAGCGCCTGGGGTTCACGCGCGAACTGCGCGCCATCGGCGATGTGCTGCGCGACCAGTTGGACTACATGAAGCGCTGCGGTTTCGACGCCTTCGCCGTGCGCGCCGACAAGAGCATCGACGATGCGCTGCACGGCTTCGGCGAGATCAGCGTGCGCTACCAGGGTGCCATCGACGAACCGCGTCCGCTGTTCCGCCGCGAGCGCGCCACCCCGGCGAGCGCAGCATGAGCGAGTTCCAAGAGGCCGCCGTGTCGGAAGTGCCGGTGTCCGCGATCGGACGCCCGGTGCTGTGGACGCGTCCGGTCTACACCGGCACCGCCGAGGCGCTGGCCGCCAAGGAAGCCGCGCTGTTCGAGCGCCTGGCCGAGATTGCCGCCAGGCACGGCGTCGCGAAGTTCGCCAGCAGCCTGGCCGCTGAGGACATGGTCGTGACGGACGCTATCCTGCGCAGCCCCGAGGCCGTGCGCGCGCACCTGCCGATCTTCACGCTGCAGACCGGCCGGCTGCACGCCGAGACGCTGGCCATGTTCGATCGTATCCGCGAACATTACGGCTATGCGATCGAGCAGTTCGCGCCGGACGCCCGCGCGGTGGAAGCCTATGTGCGCGACCACGGGTTGAACGCGTTCTACGACAGCATTGAACTGCGCAAGGCCTGCTGCAACATCCGCAAGGTGGTGCCGCTGAATCGCGCGCTCAGGGATGCCGACGCATGGCTGACCGGCCAGCGCCGCGAGCAGGCCGTCACCCGCGCCGACCTGCCGTTCGTGGAGGATGACGACGCGCGCGGCATCGCCAAATACAATCCGCTGTTCGACTGGAGCGAGACCGAAGTCTGGGCCTACCTGGAACAGCACGCGGTGCCCGTCAACGCGCTGCACGGCAAGGGCTACCCCAGCATCGGCTGCGAGCCCTGCACGCGCGCGGTGCGCGCCGGCGAGGATGTGCGCGCCGGCCGCTGGTGGTGGGAATCGCGCGACAGCAAGGAATGCGGTTTGCATGCGACAAACCTGTCGCACAAGAGCTAAGGATAGGAAGATGGGAGTGATGAGCGAAATCCCCGGCACGGCGCTGACGCCGATGCAGAACGACCACCTCGACTGTCTGGAAGCCGAGTCGATCTACATCATCCGCGAGGTGGTGGCGGAGTGCCGCAACCCGGCGCTGCTGTTCTCCGGCGGCAAGGATTCGATCGTCATGCTGCACCTGGCGCTCAAGGCCTTCCGCCTGGGCGACCGCAAGATCGAACTGCCGTTCCCGCTGGTGCACATCGATACGGGCCACAACTACCCGGAAGTGATCGCATTCCGCGACCAGCGCGTCGCCGAGCTCGGTGCGCGCCTGGTGGTCGGCCACGTGGAAGATTCCATCAAGCGCGGCACGGTGCGCCTGCGTAAAGAGACCGACTCGCGCAACGCCGCGCAGGCCGTCACGCTGCTGGAGACCATCGAGTCGCACGGCTTCGATGCGCTGATGGGCGGCGCCCGCCGCGACGAAGAGAAGGCCCGCGCCAAGGAGCGCATCTTCTCGTTCCGCGACGAGTTCGGCCAATGGGACCCGAAGGCCCAGCGTCCGGAGCTCTGGAGCGTGTACAACGCGCGCATGGCGCAAGGCGAGCAGATGCGCGTGTTCCCGATCTCCAACTGGACGGAGCTCGACGTGTGGCAGTACATCGCCCGCGAGAACCTGGTGCTGCCGCCGATCTACTATGCGCATCAGCGTGAAGTGGTGCGCAAGAATGGCCTGCTGGTGCCGGTCACGCCCATCACGCCCAAGGCGGACGGCGACGTGAGCGAAGTCCTGTCGGTGCGCTTCCGCACCGTCGGCGACATCAGCTGCACCTGCCCGGTGGCCAGCACCGCCGCCACGCCGGCCGAGATCATCGCCGAGACGGCCGTGACTGAGATCACCGAACGCGGCGCCACGCGTATGGACGACCAGACCAGCGAGGCGTCGATGGAAAAGCGCAAGAAAGAGGGGTACTTCTGATCATGACCACGCAAGCATCCCACCAAGGCCTGTTGCGCTTCATCACTGCCGGCTCGGTCGACGACGGCAAGAGCACGCTGATCGGCCGCCTGCTGTACGACAGCAAGGCTGTGCTGACCGACCAGCTGCAAGCCCTGGCCAACGCCAAGAACAAGCGCACGGCCGGCGAACAGATCGACTTTTCGTTGCTGACCGATGGCCTGGAAGCCGAGCGCGAGCAGGGCATCACGATCGATGTGGCGTACCGCTATTTCTCGACCGCGCGCCGCAAGTTCATCATCGCCGACACGCCGGGCCACGAGCAGTACACCCGCAACATGGTGACGGGCGCCTCGACCGCGCATGCCGCCATCATCCTGATCGACGCCACGCGCGTGACCACGGCCGACGGCAAGACCGAGCTGCTGGCGCAGACCAAGCGCCATTCGGCCATCGTCAAGCTGCTGGAACTGCAGCATGTGATCGTGGCCGTCAACAAGATGGACCTGGTCGACTACAGCGAGGCACGCTTCAACGATATCCGAACCGCCTACGACGGGCTCGCCGCGCAGCTGGGCCTGCGCGACGTGCGCTACGTACCGGTCTCCGCGCTGCGCGGCGACAACATCGTGCACGTTTCTGAAGCCATGCCGTGGTATCAGGGCGAGCCGCTGCTGGCGCTGCTGGAAGACCTGAAGGTGGAAGACACGGCGCCTGTCGGCGACGACGCGCTGCGCTTCCCGGTGCAGCTGGTGGCGCGCCAGGACGGTTCGCAGGCCGACGACTTCCGCGGCTATATGGGCCGCGTGGAAGCCGGCACCGTGCGCGTCGGCCAGGCCGTGCGCGTGCTGCCCGCCAACCGCGAGACCGTGGTGGCCGAGGTGCTGACCCCCAACGGCGCCGCCGACTCCGCCGGCCCCGGCGAGACCATCACCGTGCGTCTGGCCGACGATGTGGACATCTCGCGCGGCGACACCGTCGTCGCGGCATCGACTGCGGCCAACGCGGCGCGCAAGCTGCACGCCGACCTGTGCTGGTTCGACGAGGCCGAGCTGAACCCGTCGCGCAAGTACGTGCTCAAGCACACCACCGCCACGGTGTTCGCGCGCGTGTCGGAAGTCGAGCGCGTGCTGGACGTGCACACGCTGTCGCACGAGACCGGCCGCAAGCAGATCGCGCTCAACGATATCGGCACGGTCAGCATCAGCCTGCAGAAGCCGATCGTCTGCGACCCGTACGGCGATAATCCGGCCACCGGCGCCTTCATTCTCGTGGATGAGGCGACGCACCATACGGTGGCGGCCGGCATGATCCGTGCTTTTTCCTGACCAGTAAGGGGGCGCGGACAACCGCACCCCGCAGGCAAGAACCCAGGAATTGAGGCAATGGAAGCGAAGACCATCCCCACGATCAAGGGCTGCGTAAGCCTGATTGGTGCGGGCCCCGGCGCGGCGGATCTCATTACGGTGCGCGGCGCACGGTTGTTGGGCGAAGCCGAGGTCGTGCTGCACGACGCACTGGTCTCGCCCGAGGTCTTCCAGTATTGCCCGCAAGCGGTGCTGATCCCAGTCGGCAAGCGCTGCGGCAAGCGCTCGACGGCGCAGCGTTTCATCAACCGGCAACTCGCCGACCTGGCCACCAGGTACCAACGCGTGGTGCGCCTCAAGGGCGGCGACCCGATGCTGTTCGGCCGCGCCGATGAGGAACTGCAGGCGCTCGAAGCGGCCGGTATCGAGTACGAGGTTGTGCCGGGCATCACTGCTGCGCTGGCGGCGGCTTCGGCGATCCGCCAGCCGCTCACCAAGCGCGGCGTGGCCCGCAGTGTGGCCTTCGTCACGCAGGCCAAGGCCGCCGATCCCGATACGCCGGCGCCCGAGGGCGCGGCACCGGAACCCGCCGTACAGGCCGACTCCCTGATCTACTACATGGGCCGTGACCAGGCCGCCTCCATTGCCGCCGACCTGATCGCGCGCGGCCGCGCGCCGTCCACGCCCGCGTGGGTGGTCGAGGCCGCCACCACGCCGCAGCAGCGCTCGGCATGCTTCACGCTGCAGCAGATGGCCGAGGGCGCCGCCGCCGCGTGGATCAACCCCGAGCATCCCAGCCTGCTGATGATCGGCGAGGCGTTTGCCATGCGGGCGTCATCGGCCGCGCCCGAACAGCGCCCCGGCGCGCAACACGTTTTGGCCGCCTGAGCTGTATCGGTCACCTTCAGGTGCCGGCACTGCCTTCTCGAGCACCTGCGTGCCCGTCATGGCCTGGCATGCCGTAGTCACGTCATCGCCCAGCGCCATCACTTTCACGCCGGGCACGCGTGCCGCGCCCCTTCATCCGGTACTGAGAAACCATGCTGTGGCGTGTTGCGCGATACTGTCGCGCATGAAGGCGGGGGGCGCTCGAAACCACCCGCTTCATTGGTACGCTGCTTACAAAAATACACTGTTCAGTCTTCAATCCCGGGGGGGGATTCCTGATGCCGCATCTCGTCATCGAATACACCGCCAATGTCGAAGCCGACGCCCGCATTCCGGACATGATGCGGGTGCTCAACGACGTGGTGATCGCCCATGCCGACGTCTTCCCGATCGGCGGCATCCGCACGCGCGCACTGCGGCTGGAGCAATACCGCATGGCACGATGGTGCCGAGGATGATGCCTTTGTCCACGTGACGTTCCGCATCAAGGCCGGCCGGCCCAAGGCGCTGACCCAGTGGGTCTGCGCCGATCTGTTCGCGGCGTTGCGGGGGCATCTGGCCGACGTCTTCGCCCGCCGGTATCTGGGCCTGACCCTGGAACTGGTGGAGTTCGACACGTACTGCTTCTACGTCGAGAACAACGTACATGCTCGCTTCGCGCCGGCGGCCGAGGTGCGGAGGTAGGCGTCAGCCGAGCTGGCGGGTGCAGTAGGCGGCGATGGCGTCGAGCACGGCGTCGTCTTCGCCGACCGCCTCGGCGCAGCGGATCGGCAGGGCAGGGTGCGCTTGCGCGCAGCGCTCGATCAGCGCCGGCAGGTCGCGGCGCAGGTGTCCGCCCTGGCCGAAGAACACCGGCACGATGGTGATGTCCTGCACGCTATCGGCGGCGAGCGCGTCGATCGCGTCCGGCAGGTCGGGCGTCATCAGTTCGAGAAAGGCGAGGCGGACGTCGACTTCCGGCTGCCGCGCGGCCAGCCGTGTGCGCAGGCGGTCGAACGGCTCGCGCCAGCGGGCGTCGCGCGCGCCGTGGGCGAACAGCACCAGCGCACGCGCGGCCATCAGTGGCGCTCCACCCAGCGCAGCGCCACCAGCGCGACCGCCAGGTACAGCGCACCCGGCAGGATGGCGGTGAAGATGGCCGGCCACGTATTGAGCAGGCCGACGTGCGAGAACAGGTTGTTCACCAGTTGGAACGACAGGCCCAGCATGATCCCGCCGAACACCTTCAGGCCGACCGCGCCGGCGCGCGCATGCAGGTAGGCGAACGGCAGGGACAGCGCCATCATCACCAGCACGGTGAAGGGGTAGACCACCTTCTTCCACAGCGGGATCTCGTAGCGCTGCGTGTCCTGCTTGTTGTCGCGCAGGTGGCGGATGTATTGGAACAGGTCCAGGGTCGCCATGCGGTCGGGCGTGACTATCAGCACCGACAGGATCTGCGGTGTCAGCTCGGAACGCATTTCCTGTTTCGGCAGCTTGGTCTGCTCGCCGCGGAAGTCGGGCGCCAGCGCGTCGGGCGCGCCGGGCACGGCCTGCTCGCTGTCCTGCGGCGTGGCGGCCCCCGCCTGGCGCGGGAACTCGATGAAGCGCGTTTCCGTGACGTCGTTGAGTTCCCAGCGCTGATGGCCCTGATAGCTCGCCTGCTGCGCCACGCGGATCGAGCTCAACCGGTAGTCGGCATCGAATTCATAGACGCGCAGGCTTCGGATGGTCTGGTCGGGCTGCAGGCTGCCCACGTTGACGAAGCGGGTCACCTCGCCGCCGCTGCCGTCCGGCCTCGCCGGGCCGCGGTCCTTGACCCATACGCCCGAACGGAACTCGGCCGATACCGTCGCGCCCAGTGCCTCGAGCCGCACCTTCTGCGCGAACTGCTCCGATTTCGGGCCGATGAACTCGCCGAAGACGTACGTCACCAGCGCCAGCGGCAGCGCGATCTTGAACAGCGACAGCAGGGCCCGGCGCGTGTCCAGCACCGCCACGCGGAAGATCGTGAACTCGGACTGGCTCGCCATTTGCGAGAACACATAGATGGCGCTGATCAGCGCCGCGATGGGAATCACCTCGTACACGCGCGTCGGCGCCTGCAGCATCACGTGGAAGAACGCGATCAGCGTGGTGTAGCGCCCGACCACCGAGCCGAGTTCGCTCAGCATGTCGAAGAAGATGAACAGCGCCAGCACCGCGAACAGGATGAAGACGAACACGCCGTAGATCTGGCGCGCGAAGTACTTTTCGTAGACCGGCATCTTTATCATGCGCCCGCCTTCTTCGGTGCGAAGCCGAGCAGGGCGAAGATCCCCTTGAGGCCCGCCGAGCTGAAGTGGCGGAAGCGGAACAGCAGCATGGCGCAGACGAACGCCACCAGGTGGATCGGCCACCAGGCCAGCATCGCGTTCATCTTGCCCTGCGCGACCCATGCCTGCGACAGGTTGAGCAGGTTGGAATACGTCAGGTAGATCAGCACGGCAAAGATCATCGGTGTGTAGCGGCCCAGGCGCGGGTTGACGTAGGCCAGCGGAATCGCGATCAGCACGAAGTTGAGCGCTAGCAGCGGCAGGCCGATGCGCCAGACCAGTTCGCCCATGTTCTCCGGTGTCGGGTCGGCCAGCAGGTCGGTGGTCGGGCGGCTCTTGGTGGGCAGGTTGGCGTCGGCCTGAGGAGGCTTGCTGGCCACCTTCACGCCGTAGCGGTCGAATTCGACGATGCGGTAGTCCAGCTGGCCGGGCGTGCCTTCATAGCGGCGACCCTTGTCGAGCAACACGTAGCGATCGCCGTTGGGGCTCGTCTTGAACTCACCGGTCTTGGCCAGCGCCACGCCGATCTTGTCCTGCGCGGCATTGGCGACGAACAGGTTGCGCGCGTGCTTCATACCGGCATCGACGCCTTCGATGAACAGCACGTAGTTGCCGTGCGCGGGTTCGATGAAGCGGCCGGCGGAGATCATCGACAGCACGTCGCGCTGCTCGAAGCGGTCGCGGAACAGCGCGCTCTGCTGGTTGGCCCACGGCCAGCCGAACAGCGCCAGCAGCGCTACCAGCACCACGAACGGCAGCGAGAAGCGCAGCACCGGGCGGATGAAGTCGGTCAGGCTGATGCCGGCGGTGAACCACACCACCATCTCGGAATCCTTGTACCAGCGCGTGAGCACCAGCAGCACCGAGATGAAGAGCGTGGCGCACAGCAGGATCGCCAGGTAGCCGAGCGCGGCCAGGCCGATCAGCAGCAGCACGTCGTTGGGACTGGCCTCACCGTTGGCCGCCATGCCCAGGATGCGGATCACCAGCGTGGTCAGCATGAAGGTGAGCAGGACGAGGAAGACGGCGCCGGCGGTAAAGGATAGCTCGCGTCGCAGGGCTTGTTCGAAAATCATGCGGATGCGGGATGGGAAGCGAAGTCCGACCGATGTGCGTACCATCGGAGCCCTCACGCAAAATCGCGGATAATGTGGGCTTTCGTTGACTCGCCTCAAAGAGAGAAGCGCGATGGAATTTAGCACAAAAGCCCTGGACTGGGCCAAAGCCGGTCCGAGCGGTGCCCTGGCGGCCAAGAGCGATTGCCTCGTGATCGGTCTGTTTGAGTCGCAGACCCTGGCCGGCGCAGCCAAGGCGCTGGACGTGGCCACCAAGGGCCTGGTCGGCCGCCTCGTCAAGCTGGGCGACTTTGAAGGCAAGCGCGGCACCTCGCTGCTGCTGCACGAGGTGGCCGGCGTGGGCGCGGCCCGCGTGCTGCTGGTGGGCCTGGGCAAGGAAGCCGAATTCACCGACCGTGCCTATGCCGAGGCCGTGCGCACCGCGCTGCGTGCGCTGGCGGGCACCAAGGCCGCCAATGTCACCTGGACGCTGACCCAGCACGCCGCCCGTGACAAGGATGCCGCCTGGGCCGTGCTGACCGCTGTCACGCTCATCCGTGAAGCGAGCTACCGCTTCATCGAACGCCATCCCGAGCTCAAGAGCAAGCGCTACAAGAGCGGCAGTGGCCTGCGTAAGGTCGTGCTGACGGTCGACGCCGCCGATGCCAAGACCGCCGCCGTGGCCGCCGCGCGCGGCACCGCCATCGCCAACGGCATGGACCTGACGCGCGATCTGGGCAACCTGCCCTCCAACATCTGCACGCCCACTTACCTGGCCAACACCGCGCGCCAGATTGCCAAGGCGTTCAAGCTCAAGGTCGAGGTGCTCGGTCGCAAGCAGATCGAGGCGCTGAAGATGGGCGCCTTCCTAGCAGTCACCAAGGGCAGCGAAGAGCCGCCCCAGTTCATCGTGCTGCGCCACGAGGGCGGCCCGGCCAAGCAGGCACCAGTGGTGCTGGTCGGCAAGGGCATCACGTTCGATACGGGTGGCATCTCGCTCAAGCCGGGCGAGGGCATGGATGAGATGAAGTACGATATGTGCGGCGCCGCCTCGGTGCTGGGCACGCTGCGCGCCGTCGCCGAGATGGGCCTGAAGCAGAACGTCATCGCCGTGGTGCCGACCTGCGAGAACATGCCCAGCGGCATCGCCACCAAGCCGGGCGACGTGGTCACCAGCATGTCGGGCCAGACCATCGAGGTCCTCAACACCGACGCCGAGGGCCGCCTGATCCTGTGCGATGCGCTGACCTACGTGGAGCGCTTCAAGCCGGCCGCCGTGATCGATGTCGCGACGCTGACCGGTGCGTGCATCATTGCGCTCGGCCACGTCAACACCGGCATGTTCGCCCGCAGCGACACGCTGGCCAACGCGCTGCTGGCCGCCGGCAAGCAATCGCTCGACACCGCCTGGCGCATGCCGCTGGACGAGGAATACCAGGAGCAGCTCAAGTCCAACTTCGCCGACATGGGCAACATCGGCGGCCGGCCGGCCGGCAGCGTGACGGCAGCCTGCTTCCTGGCGCGCTTCACCGAGAAGTACGACTGGGTCCACCTCGATATCGCCGGCACCGCCTGGAAGAGCGGCGCGGCCAAGGGCGCCACTGGCCGCCCGGTGCCGTTGCTCACGCGCTTCCTGATGGATCGCGCCGGCTGATACGCTGACCGGAGCAGGCTCGCCTATGACCCGTGTCGATTTCCATAGCAACGTGCCCGGCAAGCTGGCTTATGCCTGCCGCCTGGTACGCAAGGCCTACGGCGCGGGCCAGAAGGTGATCGTGGTGGGGAACCGCGCAGCGCTGGAGGCTTTCGACGCCCAGTTGTGGACCTTCAGCCAGCTCGACTTCCTGCCGCACTGCGGGCTGCGGCATCCGCTCGCCGCGCAGACGCCGATCCTGCTGGCTGACGCCGCCGAGCCGCTGGACGACGCGCCCCATCACGATATTCTCGTCAACCTGTCGAATGCCACTCCGCCGCTGTTCGCGCGGTTCGCGCGCCTGATCGAAATCGTCGGCGACGACGAGGCCGATCGCGCCGCCGCCCGCGACCGCTTCCGCTTCTATCGCGACCGCGGCTATTCGATCCAACACCACGACGTGGGGCGCACATGACTCCCGACGGCCGCAATCCTGGATCCAATGCGGACAACAACATCCCTGTCCAGACGGAGATCGTCGAGCTCGACGATGCCGTGCCGGCGCAAGCGCCGCCTGTCCAGGCGCCGTCCCACCCGGCCGCTGCGGCCGCCATTGTGCCGCCGGCGCTGCGCGAGCAGGGCCTCGCGCCGACGCCTGCCTCGCCGCCCGCCGGCACCGACGCCGCCCGCGTGATGGGCGAGGTGATGTGGCGCTTCCAGTCCGAATGGCCGGGGCTGATCGAGGCGCAGTGCCGCGCGGCGCTGGAATCGCGCCTGTCCCTGCTGACCGAGCAGCTCGCCGCCGATCTGACACGCACGCTCGAAGCACGGCTGATGGACTGGCTGGGGGCCGCGCTCGACGAGGCACTGGCCGCCCAGCGCAGGACCCCGCCGCGCTAGCGCCTGCACGGATCGCGCGCCCATAGAAAAACCCGCCGGATGGCGGGTTTTTCGTTTCGGGCACAACGGCGCGGGATCAGCCCGTGACAGCGCCCTTGCTGGCCGTCGACGCCAACTGCGCGAACTTGGCGAGCACGCCGCGCGTATAGCGCGGTGCCGGCTGCGTCCACGCGGCGCGGCGGCGGGCCAGTTCGTCTTCCGGCACGTTCAGCTGCAGCAGGCGCTGGTGCGCGTCGATGGTGACCGAATCGCCTTCCTGCACCAGGGCGATGGTGCCGCCCACGAAGGCTTCCGGCGCGACGTGGCCGACCACCATGCCCCAGGTGCCGCCCGAGAAGCGCCCGTCGGTGATGAAACCCACCGATTCGCCCAAGCCCTTGCCGATGATGGCCGAGGTCGGCGCCAGCATTTCCGGCATGCCCGGGCCACCCTTCGGACCGAGATAGCGCAGCACCAGCACGTCGCCGGCGTTGATCTTGTCGCCGAGGATGGCTTCCATCGCGCTCTGCTCATCGTCGAACACGCGCGCCGGGCCGCTGATGACCGGGTTCTTCAGGCCGGTGATCTTCGCCACGGCGCCTTCTTCGGCCAGGTTGCCCTTGAGGATGGCGAGGTGGCCCTGCTTGTAGAGCGCGCGCTCGATCGGCAGGATCACGTCCTGGTCCGCGCGCGGCTGGTCGGGCACGTTGGCCAGTTCCTCAGCCAGCGTCTTGCCGGTGATGGTGATGCAGTCGCCATGCAGCAGGCCCGCGTTCAGCAGGATCTTCATCACCTGCGGGATGCCGCCCGCGCGGTGCAGGTCGGTGGCGACATACTGGCCCGACGGCTTCAGGTTGCAGATGACCGGCACGCGCTGGCGCACGCGCTCGAAGTCGTCGATGGTCCATTCCACGCCGGCGGCGTGGGCGATGGCCAGGTAGTGCAGCACGGCGTTGGTCGAGCCGCCGGTCGCCATGATGACGGCCACGGCGTTCTCGATGGACTTGCGTGTGATGATGTCGCGCGGCTTGAGGTCGCGGCGCACGGCCTCGACCAGCACGCGGGCCGATTCGGCGGCGCTGTCGGTCTTCTCCTGGTCGGGGTTGGCCATGGTCGACGAATACAGCAGCGACATGCCCAGCGCCTCGAACGACGAGCTCATCGTGTTGGCGGTGTACATGCCGCCGCACGAGCCGCTCGACGGGCAGGCGTTCTTCTCGATGCCCTCGAAGTCTTCATCGCTCATGCGGCCGGCGGTGAATTCGCCCACGGCCTCGAACGACGACACGATGGTCAGGTCGCGGCCCTTCCAGTTGCCCGGCTTGATGGTGCCGCCGTACACGTAGATGCCCGGCACGTTGGTGCGCGCCAGGGCGATCATGCCGCCCGGCATGTTCTTGTCGCAGCCGCCGATGACGACCACGCCGTCCATCCACTGGCCTTGCGCGCAGGTCTCGATGCAGTCGGCGATGACTTCGCGCGAGATCAGCGAATACTTCATGCCCTCGGTGCCCATCGACATGCCGTCGGAGATGGTGGGCGTGCCGAAGATCTGCGGGTTGGCGCCCGATGCCTTGACGGCGGCCACGGCCGCGTCGGCCAGCTTCTGCAGGCCCGAGTTGCAAGGCGTGATGGTCGAATGGCCATTGGCCACGCCGATCATCGGGTTGTTGAAGTCTTCTTTCTTGTAGCCTAGCGCGTAATACATCGAGCGATTGGGCGAGCGCGCCACACCCTGGGTGATGTGCTGGGAACGCTTGTTGTCTGGCATGGGAGGCTCCGTGGGGTCGGAAATATCGTTTTGAGGAAATCGTGGCGCACAGCATGCCGCTGGACAAAAGGCGTGTCAAATATATTATTGATGGATTATTGATTCGAAAAAAATATCAATTACAACCATGGACCTGCGCCAACTCCGCTACTTCGTGACTGTCGCCGAGGAACTGCATTTCGGCCGCGCCGCCGCGCGCCTGGCGATGACGCAGCCGCCGCTGTCGCAGCAGATCCGCGCGCTGGAGGAGGAACTGGGCGTCACGCTGTTCCAGCGCACGCAGCGCTCGGTGGCGCTGACGCCGGTGGGGGCGCGCTGGCTGGTGGAGGTGCGGCGCGTCCTGGCGGAGGCGGCTGCTTTGCCGGCGTTGGCGCAGCGGCTGGCGCGCGGCGAGGTGGGGTCGCTGTCGCTGGCCTTTGTCAGCACGGCCGACTACGGCATCCTGCCCGCCATGCTGCGTCACTTCCGCGATGCCCGGCCCGACGTGCAGGTGCAATTGCGCGAAGCCACCAGCGACGTGCAGATCGAGGCACTGCTGGCCGACGAGATCGACGCCGGGGTGGTGATCGCGCATCACATCGGCTCCGTGCCGGGTGAGCTGGAATACCGGCCGCTGGCGCGCGAGGGGCTGGTGCTGGCGGCGCCCACGGCGCGCGCGGCGCAATGGGGCGCGCGGCCCGGCCGGCCGATCGCGCTGGCCGACGTGGCCGCCGAGCCGCTGATTATTTTCCCGCGCCGCTCCGCGCCGGCGTTGTACGACATCATTACCAGCTATCATGCCGCGCACGGCGGCGCCCAGGAGGCGTCCACGCGCATCGCCCAGGAAGCGATCCAGATGCAGACCATCGTCAGCCTCGTCTCCGCCGAGATGGGCGTGGCGCTGGTGCCCGCATCGCTGTGCAACCTGCAGCGGACCGGCGTGGTCTATCTCGAACTGGCCGAGCCGAGCCCGGCCATCGAGACCGGGCTGGTCTGGCGGCGCGACGCGGTATCGCCCGTGCTGCCATGGTTCGTGGCCAGCGCCGAGGCCGTCGCCCGCTTGCATGACAACCCCCAACCCTGAGACTACCCCGGATTCATGCTCATCCATCCGCAATTCGATCCCATCGCGCTGCATCTCGGGCCGCTTGCCATCCGCTGGTACGGCCTGATGTATCTGGCCGCGTTCATCATGTTCCTGTGGTTCGGCCGGCTGCGCACGCACCAGCCCCACATCGCCGCGCAAGGCTGGAGCGGCCGCGATCTGGACGACATGCTGTTCTATGGCGTGCTGGGCGTGATCCTGGGCGGGCGCCTGGGCTATGTGCTGTTCTATAAGCCCGATTGGTACCTCGCCCATCCGCTGGACATCTTCAAGGTCTGGGAGGGGGGCATGGCTTTCCATGGCGGCTTCCTCGGCGTGGTGCTGGCGATGATGCTGTACGCGCGCATGCGCCGCCGCCCTTGGACGCAGGTCACCGACTTCATCGCGCCGATGGTCCCGTGCGGACTGGCGGCCGGCCGTCTGGGCAACTTCATCAACGGCGAGCTGTGGGGCCGCGTGGCCTCGCCCGGCCTGCCGTGGGCGATGCTGTTCCCGCAGGCGCAGGGTGAAGACCAGGCCTGGCTGGCGTCGCATGCGCAGCAGGCGGTGGCGAGCGGCGTGCAGGCCGTGTTCGACCAGTACCACATGCTGCCGCGCCATCCCTCGCAGATCTACCAGTTCCTCGGCGAGGGCGTGCTGTTCTTCATCGTGCTGTGGCTGTATGCGCGCAAGCCGCGGCCGATGGGCGCCGTGTCGGGCATGTTCCTGATCGGCTACGGCGTGTTCCGCTTTGTGGCCGAATTCGCGCGCGAGCCGGACAACTTCCTTGGCCTGCTGGCGCTGAATCTGTCGATGGGGCAGTGGCTGTCGCTGCCGATGATCCTGGCGGGCATCGCGATGCTGGTGTGGGCTTACCGGCGCAACAGCGGTCGCAACGGCAGCGATGCGCATGCGCCTTCGAGCCCGGCGACGCGCACCTGACGCCGGTTGCGCCAACGAAAAAGCCACCGCTGCCGGTGGCTTTTTTCATGGGTGGACGCGGTGTTACTTGAGCATCTGCACGGCGCCCGAGACGGTCACCATCACCTGTGCCTTGCCGCCCTCGATGGGCACGGATACCGGTGCGCTGTCCGACGCCATGGCCGCCATGCGCATCATCGGACGCGGTCCCGGCAAGCCGCCGCCTTCGCTGACGTGGACCTCGCGGATGGTGTAGCTGCTGTAGCCGAACAGCTTGCTGGTCGTCTGTGCCTTGTCCCGGAACGTGTTGACGGCCTGGTCGACCAGCCTGGTTTCCGCCGCGGTGCGGGCTTCGCGCGACAGCGTGAAATTGATGTTCTGCACCTGCATCTGGTTGGCCACCTGGCCGGCCAGTCTGGAAGCGGCCGCAAAATCCTTCGACGTCAGCCGCACCTCGGCGCGGCCGCGCCACACGCTGATCTTGCCGTTGCGGTCGGTGTTCGGATAGATGCTGAAGCCGCCCGACTCGGCCTGTACGCCCGTGGTCCGCTTGGCTTGGGTGATCACGTCGTCGGCCTTGCGTGACAGTGCCGCGGAGATCGCGCCGGGGTCCGAGCCTTCCTGCTCGGCGCCGAGCGTCAGCGTGACGGTGTCGGTCGGTACTTCAGCCACCGCCTGCGCATCCAGCGACAGTACGCCCGACGGCGGTGTCCAGCCACCCACGGGGGCGACAGGCGTTTGCGCAAGCGCGGAGCTGGCCATCACGGCGGCTCCCAGAACGGTTGCGGCCAGGGCAGGTTTCATGGTGTTCTCCCATCAAGGCAATGTGATGCGTCTGACCCGCGGGCAGGCGCATCGTTCATCACGTTTGTAACCAAACCTGACGGTGATCGGTGCTCAGTTCGTGTCGTGCATCAGCCGGGAGGTAATGTAGCGCCATTGCGCGGCCGTGACCGGCGTGATCGACAGGCGGTTGCCACGCTGGAGTACGGTCATGTCGGCCAGTGGCTCCTGCGCGCGCAATGTCGGCAGGTCGATCAGCGCGCATTTGCGCACGAACCTGACGTTGACCAGCATCCAGCGGGGCGTCTCCTGTTTGGTCGCTGGATCGTAGTAGGGGCTCTGGCTGTTGAACTGCGTCGGATCGGGATAGCTGGTGGAGCACACCTCGGCCAGCCCCGCGATGCCCGGCTGCGGGCACGATGAGTGGTAGAACAGCACGCCGTCGCCGATGCGCATGCGGTCGCGCATGAAGTTGCGCGCCTGGTAGTTGCGCACGCCGGTCCACGGCAGCGTGCCCTCGGTCTGCAGCGTATCGATGCTGGCCTCGTCGGGCTCGGATTTCATCAGCCAGTATTGGGCGGCCATGATGACGGGCATGGGAAAGTGGCGGTGTGCGCAGCATAGCAACTGCGCCGCGACGCTGCCATCCGGCAGTGCGGCATCGCCGGGTCGCGTGCACCAAAGAAAAAGGCGGTAGCGTATTGCTACGCTACCGCCTTTCGTTGGGTCCCCACCTCGGCCGCTAGACCCGCATCCTGAACCCAAGTACGGTTCAGAGTGGCTGCGGAAGCCGCATTTCGGGTACATCACCGGCACAGGGAGCACACGACTTTCGTCGCCTGCTGTGCACTGGAAGACGCGCTCGCCCACACGGCATATCCCGCACCAAGCAATGCTTATCGGTTCAAGGAATTAATGGCCTTGGCGAACCAGGCAGGGAAACTGTCAGACGCATGGACACGTTCCAAAATGCATGCCATCGAAGACATGGCCATGCGTCTGAGAGATTCATCGCAAGCAACCGATCGATCGGGCTGTAAAGCCTTTTGCCACAAGGGTTTGCGGCACACGGTCGGCAGCCGTTCGGAGAAACTATACACCGGTTCGCATCTGAACCCAAGCCCGGATGCGATCCGGTTACAAAGACAGCAGCCGTCGTTGCGTTTGCGATTACACCGCTTCGCCGTACTGGCGCAGCGCTTCGTCGGCCCGCGCGTTCAGGTCGGCCAGCTTGGCGCGGATGGCGTCGATCGGCAGCGCGGCGTCGGCCGCGGCCTGGCGCTGTATCGCGAGCAGATCGGAGGCGATGCTGATGGCGGCCATCACGGCCACGCGCTCGATGCCCTTGGTGGTCGAACTGTTCCGGATGCGCATCATCTGCGTGTCGACCATGGCGGCGGCTTCGAGCAGTGCGGCTTCGTTGTCGGGGGACACGGCGAACTTGTAAGCCTGCCCGGCGATGTTCACTTCGATCTGCTTACTGCTCATGCGGGGTCTCCGGATGCGGGGCGGGGTCGGATTCGCCTGCGGACTGGCCGAGGAGGTCGAGCTGGCGGGCGTCGGAGCCTGTCGGCAGCTTGTCGAGAATCGACTGGATGCGCAACTGCGCTTCCTCGATCTTGGCATTGAGCACGCTGCGGTCGGCCACCATGGCATCGCGCTCGGTCCTGGCGAGCTCGGCTTCCGCCTGGAGCCGTTCGACTTCGGCGCGCAGGCGCTGATTCTCGGCGGCAAGGGTGTCGGCGTGACGCAGCACGCGCGCAAGCTTGTCGGCAAGTTGTTCGAGTTCGTTCAGCATCGTTTGTCAATCGGAATCGAGTGAGGGGATTTTAGCCGATCGTCGCGACTGCGCCTGTCTTCCGTATGGATGCGCGGGGCGGGGCGGCGGGTAGGGCACAAGGCGCCGGTGCGATGGGCCGGGCAGGTTGGCGCGAGGCGCCGGGTTTCCGTTACACTCGCCGCGTCCTGGTGCCCGCAGAGCCGATCTGCAGTTAAACGGGAAGCAGGGAGCGGCCGTCCCAAGCGGTGCGCCAACCTGCGCTGCCCCCGCAACGGTAAGCGAACGCCGTCGAAGGCCGCGTCACCTCTGGCCACAAGAGGGCGCGGCGTCGCGCAGGTCCGTCCACATGCCACTGTTTCGCGGAATGGGAAGGCGGACGGACCCGGTTCGCCAGCCCGGATACCGGCCAGGACAGTGGGTTTCAGGGCCAATGCCATCCTTGGAGGGAACCGCATTGAAATCCGGCTGCCCGCGACCCGCGGGGGAACGGGACGGGCTGATGCTTCTAGTTTCTTCATCATGAGCTTGACTACAAAACGGCCGCGCCGGATGCACCGGGCGGCCATGGGCGTGCTTGCCGGCGCGCTGACGGGGGTTGCGGCGGGGCCGGTCTGGGCACAAAGCGACACGCAGGCGGCTGGCACGCCTGTCGGCGAACTCAACCCGACCGTCGTGACGGCTTCGCGCAGCGAGCAGAGGCTCGCCGATGCGCTGCCGCATACCACGGTCATCACGCGCGCCGACATCGAGCGGTCGCAAGCACCGGATGCGGTGTCGCTGCTGCGCCGCGAGGCGGGCATCGAGATCGCTCAGGCGGGCGGCCCGGGCGCCACCGCGAGTCTCTTCATGCGTGGCGCCGGGTCGAACCAGACGCTGATTCTGATCGACGGTGTGCGCGTGAGTTCCGGTACCACCGGTACGACGCAGATCGAGCAACTGATGGCCGACCAGATCGACCATATCGAGATCGTGCGCGGCAATGTCTCCGCGCTGTACGGCTCGGACGCGATCGGCGGGGTGGTGCAGATATTCACGCGCAACGGGCGCGGACATGCACCGCTGGCCAACGCGGAGATCGAGTACGGCGCGCGCAATACCAAGCGCGCGCAGGCCGGCATCAGCGGTCAGCTGGGCGAGCGCGGCGACACGTCGTTCGCGCTGTCGGTGTCGGAGTTCAAGACGACGGGCTTCTCGTCGATCAATCCGAGGCAGGCGCCGAACGCCAATCCGAACGACAACGCGTACTCGAACCAGAGCGTGTCGGCACAGCTGCAGCATCGCTTCTCGGCCGACTGGCAGGCGGGGCTGACGTGGTTCCAGACCTGGAGCAACGTGAGCTATGACAACGCCTTCGGCTCGCCCACCGACGACAACGATTCGCACAATCAGGTGCGTGCCATGTCGATCTACGTGGACGGCAAGCTGACGCCCGACTGGAAGACGCGCCTGACGCTGTCGCAGGGCCATGACAAGAACCTGAACTTCACCAACGGCCAGGTGCAGCAGCCGGGCCGCTTCAACACGCAGAACCGCCAGGCGTCGTGGCAGAACGACTGGGCCTTCCTGCCGGACCAGATGCTGAAGGTCGGCTTCGAGCACCTGGACCAGACCATCGACACCGATGCCTACGCACCGCCGGTGCGCCGCGTGGACTCGGGCTACATCGGCTATGAGGGCAAGTTCGGTCCGCACCAGCTGCAGCTGAATCTGCGCCGCGACCGCTACTCCGATTTCGGCGGCGCCAACAGCTACTACGCCGGCTATGGCTTCGCCTTCAATCCGCAGTGGAAGGCGGTGGCCAGCATCAGCAACGCGTTCCGCGCGCCGAGTTTCAACGAGCTGTATTACCCGTTCTTCGGCAACCCGAACCTGCAGCCGGAGAAGGCGCGCTCGGTGGAGGGCGGTGTGGAATACCAGAGCACGGTCGGCCTGGTGCGCATGACGGCGTTCGAGACCGACTACAGCAACCTGATCACCAGCGTGTTCGATCCCGTGTCGGGCAATTTCCTGGCGGCCAACGTCAACCGCGCGCGCGTGAACGGGCTGGAGACGTCCTGGCGGGGCACGCTCTATGGCGTGGATGTGCGTGCCAGCTTTACCATGCAGAATCCGCAGGACCTGTCGGCCAACCAGCTGCTGTCGCGCCACGCCCGGCACTTCGGCAGCGTGTCGGCCTACAAGGCCTTCGGGCCGTTTTCGGCCGGCATCGAGTGGAATGCCGCCGGTGAGCGGCAGGATTCGGCACGCACGCTGGGCGGTTACGGCCTGCTCAACCTGACGGGGCGCTACCAGATCGCGCGTGACTGGGCGCTGTCGGCGCGCGTGGAGAACCTGCTCAACAAGAACTACCAACTGATCAACCCGTACAACACGGTATCGCGTGGGGTGTTCTTCACGCTGTCGTGGCAGCAGCACGGACCGCAACGATGACACCCGCACTGCCCGCACGCGGTTTTGCCTGGCGACTGTGATCGCTGCTGGCACTTGCGTGCGCGGCGGTGCTGGTGGCCTCGCTGATGCTGGGCAGCGTGCGGCTGTCGCCCGGGCAGGTGTGGCAGGCGCTGACCGGCACCGGCGACGGTCTGGCCACCGGCATCGTCACCGAGCTGCGCCTGCCGCGGGCCGGGGCGGCCTTCGCCTGCGGCGCGCTGATGCAGATGCTGCTGCGCAATCCGCTGGCCGATCCGTATGTGCTGGGCGTGTCCGGCGGCGGCGCGGTGGCGGCGCTGACGGCCATGCTGCTGTCGTTGCCGTGGTGGGCCGTGCAGGCGAGCGCGGGGGCGGGCGCGCTGGCGTCGATGGCACTGGTGGCCGCGCTGGCGCTGGTGCTGCCGCATGCGCGCGATCTGAACGTGCTGCTGACCGGCGAGATGCGCGCGCGTGCGCTGGGCGTGCCGGTGGCGCGGGTGCGGGCGCTGATCTACGTGGTGGCCTCGCTGTGCACGGCGGTGGCGGTGACGATTGCCGGGTCGGTCGCCTTCGTTGGGCTGCTGGTGCCGCACATGGTGCGGCTGGCGTGGACGCACGATGTGCGCATCCACTTGCCCGCCACTGCGATGGCCGGCGGCGGCCTGCTGATGCTGGCCGACCTGATCGCCCGCACGCTGATCGCTCCGTCGCAGTTGCCGGTGGGGGTGATCACCACGCGGCTGGGCGTGCCGACCTTTCTCTACCTGCTGATGCGGAGCGCGCGATGAGCTGGCCGCGCCGCGCCGCTGTCGCCGATGTGTTCGCGGATGCCGCCGGCGCGCCCGCGCTGGCGCTGCGCGATCTGCACGTGGCGATGGGCGGGCGGGTGCTGATCGAGCGGCTGTCGATGTCGGCCGCGGGCGGCGAGCTGTGGTGCGTGGTCGGGCCGAACGGCGCGGGCAAGTCGACCTTGCTGAGTGTGCTGGCGGGCCTGCGCATGCCGGACGGCGGTGCGGTGGCGCTGGATGGTCACGCGCTGGCGGCGTGGCCCGGTGTGGCGCTGGCTCGTCGCCGCGCCTTCCTGCCGCAGACGCTGCACGATACGTTCCCGATGACGGCCCATGAGGTGGTGATGACCTGCCGCCATCCGCACCTGGCCCGCTGGGAGTGGGAGGGCGAGGCGGATGCACGCGCTGTCGATGCCGCAATCTCTGCACTGGCGCTGGAACCGTTTGCGCAGCGCGACGTGCGCACGCTGTCCGGCGGCGAGCGCCAGCGCGTGGCCATGGCCACGGTGGTGGCGCAGCAGGCCCCCATGCTGTTGCTCGACGAGCCGGTGGCGCACCTGGACCTGCATCAGCAGATCGCCGTCCTGCGCCTGCTGCGCGACGGTTGCCGGCGCCAGGGCTGGCTGGTGATCCTGACCGTGCACGACCTGAACCTGGCCCGGCGCTATGCGACGCACGCATTGCTGATGGATGGCGAAGGCCATGCCGCTGTCGGTCCGGCCGCTGCCATCCTGACGCCGGAGCACTGCGCGCGCGTGCTGCGCACCCCCATTGCGGCGGTCGATGATGGCCGCCGTATCGCGCTGATTCCTGATGACCCGGACGATGCATTCTGAAGACGGGCGTCCCGCCACGAACATGGCCTTCGCACGCGTGCAACGCGAGGCAACCGTGGTCGATGCTAGGATCGCGTCGCCGTGGTGACCCGCCGTGGCGCACCGCGCCGATGCATCGAGGCAGGCGGGATCCCGCGACGGACACGACGCTCGTCAAGTACACGTTTTCCCAAGGCATCCAGGCGCAGCCCGATGCCGAACTCTAGGCGTTCCATCCATGCACACTGATATTCCTTCCTTCGATCCCGCGCTCGCTGCCCGCCTGCGGGTCGCCGTCGACAGCAAGACCAAGCCGCTCGGCGCGCTGGGGCGGCTGGAGTCGCTGGCCGTGCAGATCGGCCAGATCCAGGGCACCGACGCGCCCGTGCTGGCCCGGCCGGCCATGGTGGTGTTCGCCGCCGACCACGGCGTTGCGCAGGCGGGTGTCAGCGCTTACCCGCAGGCGGTGACGGCGCAGATGGTGCTCAACTTCATCGCCGGCGGCGCAGCGGTCAACGTGTTCTGCCGTCAGCATGGCTTCGCGCTGGAGATCGTCAACGCGGGCGTGGCTACGCCGCTGTGGTCGCTGGGCGTGTCCGGATTGATCGATGCGCCCATCGGCGCCGGTACCCGCAACTTCGCGCACGAGCCGGCGATGACCGCGTCGGAACGCGACCGCGCCATGGCGCTGGGCGCGCAGCGTGTGGCGGCGCACGCCGAACTCGGCACCAACGTGATCGCACTGGGTGAGATGGGCATCGGCAATACGGCTTCGGCGGCATGCCTGATGGCGCGTTTGTGCGATCTGCCGCTCGCGCAATGCGTGGGGCGCGGCACCGGCCTCGACGACGCCGGGCTGGCCCACAAGCAAGCGGTGCTGGAGAATGCACTGGCTACGCACCTCGATGCCCGCGCGCCGCTGGACGTGCTCGCCTGTTTCGGCGGTTTCGAGATCGCGGCCATGACCGGTGCGATGCTGGAAGCCGCGCGGCGCCGCATGGTGATCCTGGTGGACGGCTTCATCGCCTCGGCGGCGGCGCTGGTGGCGACGCGCATCGCCCCCGAGGTGCAGCGCTTCTGCGTGTTCGCGCACCTGTCGGACGAACAGGGCCACCGCACGCTGCTGTCCGCGCTGGGCGCCGAACCGCTGCTGCAGCTGTCGATGCGCCTGGGCGAGGGCAGCGGCGCGGCGCTGGCATATCCGCTGGTGGTCTCGGCGGTCGCCTTCCTGCACGAGATGGCGACGTTTGCCAGCGCCGGCGTGAGCGAACAGTCGGCGCCGCCGGCGCTGGATTCGGCGGCATGATGGCCGCCCTGCGCGAGACCTGCCGGTCGCTGTGGACCGCGATCGGCTATTTCACGCGCATTCCCGTGCCCGCGTCGGTCGGCTTCTCGCAGGACGGGCTGAACCGGGCGGCGCGGTTCTTTCCGCTGGTGGGCTGGCTGGTCGGCGGTGCGGGCGCGCTGGCGTATTGGCTGGCCTTGCGCACAGTGCCCGCGCCTGGCGTGGCGGTGGCGGTGTCGATGGTGGCCACGCTGCTGTTGACCGGTGCCTTCCATGAAGACGGTCTCGCCGATTGCGCCGACGGCTTCGGCGGCGGCGATACCCCCGAGGACCGGCTGCGCATCATGCGCGACTCGCGCATCGGCGCCTTCGGGGCCATCGCGCTGTGCATGGCCTTGCTGCTGAAGTGGCAACTGTTGACGGCTCTGACGGCGCAACACGTCGCGGCCGCGATGGCCGCCATGGTGGCCGCGCATGCCGCCAGCCGGGGCGTGGCGGTGAGCTATCTGCTCACGCACGACTACGTGCGCATGGAGGGCAAGGCCAAGCCCGTCGCGCAGCCCATGTGCTGGCGGGATGCGGCGTGGGCGGCCCTGTTCGGCGGGCTGCCCCTGCTGTGGTTCGGCGTGGCGTGCGCGGCCATCGCCGTGGTGCTGCTGCTGGCGGCGCGGTGGGCGCTGGGACGGTACTTCGCGCGGCGTCTCGGTGGCATCACGGGCGATTGCCTCGGGCTTGCCCAGCAGGTCTTCGAACTGCTCGTACTGTGGGTGCTGCTGGCATGGACATCATCCTGATCCGCCACGCGCGTCCGGCCATGGCCGCGGGCCTGTGCTACGGCCGCACCGATCTGCCGCTGGACGAGCCGATGGATCCCGACGCCGCCAGCATCGCCGACAAGCTCGCCGCGCATCCGCCGCAGCGGCTGCTGGCCAGCCCGCTGCAGCGCAGTGTGCTGACGGCCCGGGCACTGGCGCAGGCGACGGGCCTGCCGATGCCCGAACTGGATGCCCGCCTGGTGGAACTGGACTTCGGTGCCTGGGAAGGCTGCCAGTGGGACGACATCCCACGCGCCGAGCTGGACCGCTGGGCCCGCGATGTGCTGCACGGCCGCCCACACGGCGGCGAATCGGCCGCGGACCTGATGGCGCGGGTGACGGATTGGGCGGCTGCGATGGCAATCGCGCCGGTGCCCTGCATCTGGGCCGTGACGCACGCCGGCTGCATGCGCGTGCTCGCCGCGCACTGGTTGCAGCGCCCGGTGACCGAAACCATGCAATGGCCTCTGCAATGGGGCAGCGCCTGCGGATTCCGCGTGCTGCCCGACGGGCCGCCGCTGCTGCTGTTCTGGAACCGTTGAGCCGCTGAACCGCTGAGGGTCAGCGGTTCGCCGCCGCAGCGTGTCCCTGGGCAGGGCGGCGCGCGCGGGCCTGCTCCAGGTCTTCGCACAGCAGCGCCGCGCCTTGCAGCAGGCGCGGACCCGGCCGGTTGATCAGGTCGCCGTCGATGGTGAACAGGTTGCCGCGCTGCACCGCCAGCAGGGACGGCCAGCGCTTCCAGGCATCGAGCGTGTCGATCGGGCGGCTGCCCTGGGTGGCGCCCATGCCGGCGGTCAGCAGCACTTCCGGGTTGGCCGCGAGCACGGCCTCGGTCGAGACCGTCGGCACCAGCGGCTGCGCGTCGGCGAACACGTTGCGGCCGCCGCACAGCGCGAGCATGTCGGAGAAGACGTGCTGGCCGTTGAGCGTCATCAGCGGCTGCTCCCATACCTGGAAGAACACCGTCACCGGCGGCCGGCCGGCGTAGCGCCCGCGCAGGTCGTCGGCCTGCCGGCGGAACCGTTCGGCGGCGTCATGCGCGCTGGCACGGGTGTCGAGCAGCGTGCCGAGCGCCTCGATGGCACGCGGGATGTCCGTCAGCCGGCGCGGCTCGGAGAAGAACAGCGGGATGCCGAGCGCGGGCAGCCGGTCGGTCTGCTTCTGCGCGTTGCCATGGCGCCAGACCACCACCAGGTCCGGCTTGAGCGCGGCGATGCGTTCGAGGTCTACCGCGCGGTTGTCGCCCACGCGCGGGATGTCGCGTGCCGCGCTCGGATAGTCGCTGTAGGTCACCGCGCCGACGATGCGCGCGCCGCCGCCGGCCGCGAACAGCAGTTCGGTGGCGTGCGGCGCGAGGCTGACCACGCGCTGCGCCGGGTGCGGCACCGTGACGATGGCACCGGTATCGTCGGCGACGGAGAGGGCGGCCTGGACGGGCATGGCGACGGCCAGCAGCGCAGCCAGGCCGAGCGCACGCGCGCAGCGGGTGAGATGTCGGATCATCGGGGCGCGGATTCAGCGGAACGCGATAGCGATGCCAGTGCCTCGTCGAGACGCTGCCATTCGATGGCGTCGGGAGGCAGGCCGAAGCGCAGGCCTGGCAAGGGCGGTGTGCCGGGCACATCGAACAGCCGGGTCCAGAGGCCCTGCCGCGCCAGCGCCACGTGCAGGGCTGCGGCGTGCGGCGTGGGCACCCAGGCGAACAATGGCGTGGACGCATTCGGCAAGCCGTGGCGGGCGAGCAGGGCGGACAGGCGGGCGCCTTCGCGCTGCAGGCGATCGCGCGTCCCGGCTTGCCATGCCGTATCCGCCAGTGCGGCACGGACCACGGCCCGCGCGGGACCGTTGACGGTCCAGTGGCCCAGCGCCTCGCGCAGCGCCGCCAGCCAAGCCTGCGGCCCCAGCACGAAGCCGATGCGCGCGCCGGCCAGCCCATAGAACTTGCCGATCGAGCGCAGCACGATCAGCCCCGGCGCGCCGGCCAGCGGCGCCAGCGAGGGCGCTGCGCCCAGGGTCTCGATGAACGCCTCGTCGACGATCAATGTGCCGCCGCGCGCGGTCAGCCGTGCATGCCAGTCGCGCAGCGTGTCGGCCGCCAGGCAGCGCGCCGTCGGGTTGTTCGGATTGACGACGACGAGGTGGGTCAGCGCGTCGGTGAGGTTCGCATCGAGGAAGTCCGTCTCCTCCAACAGCACGACGTCGTGGCCGGCGCGGGCGAAGGCGGGGGCGTATTCGCTGTAGCCGATCCGGGCGATGCCCACGCGGCCGCGCGGCAGCAGCAGCGGCAGCGCGCGGATGGCCGCCTGCGAGCCGGCCACCGCCAAGACCGAGTCGGCGCATGCGACACCGTAGTGCGCGGCCGCCATCGCTTCGAGGCCGTCGTCTTCGGGCAGGCGCAGCCACGCCTCGGGCGGGATCGGCGGGACGGGATAGCCGTGCGGGTTGATGCCGGTGGACAGGTCCACCCAGCCGCCGGACGGCTCGCCGTAGTGCCCACGCGCGGCAGCCAGGTTGCCGCCGTGGGCGATCGTGAAGCGGGATGCGGCGCTCATACGCCTTGCCGCACGATGCCGGCGAAGGCAAGGGCACCGCCCGCCGCCAGGACCACCAGCCATAGCCCGAGCGTGCGCGAGACCAGCGCCAGTGCACGCCGGATGTCCGTGGCGCGGGCGGGGCGGCCGAGGCCGAGCGGCGGGCGGGTTTCGTCGAGGCCGTCGTAGCGCGCCATGCCGCCCAGCTGCACGCGCAGGCTGCCGGCGCCCGAGGCCATCACCGGTCCGGCGTTCGGGCTCGACCACCGGGGCGCCTGCGATCGCCAGCAGCGCAGCGCATCGGCGGTGTGGCCAAGCAGCGCATAGCTCAGGGCGGTCAGGCGCGCGGGAATCCAGTTCAGCACATCGTCGATGCGCGCGGCCGCCCAGCCGAAGCTGCCGAAGCGGGCATTGCGATAGCCCCACATGGCATCGACCGTATTGGCCAGGCGATATAGCACCACGCCGGGCGCACCGCCGACGACGAGCCAGAACAGCGGCGCGAAGATGGCGTCGCTGCCGTTCTCCAGCGCTGATTCCACGGCGGCGCGGGCGATGGCCTCCTCGTCCGCATCCCGCAGGTCGCGCGAGACGATGCGCGAGGCCAGGCCGCGTGCGCGCGGCAGGTCGCCTCCCCGCAGCGCCTCGGCGATGGGCGCGATATGGTCGCGCAGGCTGCGGGCACCGATGGCGAGGTACAGCGCGATGACGTCGGCGATCCACGCGCACAGCCGGGTCATGTCGGGTGTTTGCGCGGCGATCCAGGTGATGGCCACGAAGGGCAGCACAGCGATGCACCACGCCGCGATACCCGCCACGCGGGACAGCACGCGCGCGGCGGGCCGGCGATTGAGCCCGCGCTCGATCCACGCGGCCACCCGGCCGAAGCCGACCAGCGGATGCCAGCGCGGCACCTCGCCCAGCAGGCGGTCCAGCCCCACGCTGGCCAGCGCAGCGAGGGCCACCACCGGCAGGCCCAGATCGGAGACATTGCCCGGCCACACCATCATGGTTGCGCGGCCGGCGGAATGGCGGGGCCCTTGACCGGCATCGGGATGCCCGCCACCAGCAGGTGCACGCGATCGGCCTGCGCGGCCAGGCGCTGGTTCAGGCGTCCGAGTTCATCCACATAGAAGCGCGTGACGGCGCCCATCGGCACCACGCCCAGGCCGATCTCGTTGCTGACGAGGATCACCTCGCCGGGCAGCAGCGGCAACGCGGTGAGCAGGGCTTCGATTTCCGCGGACCAGGCTTCGGGCGGGGTGATGGGGCCGGTCTCCGGATAGTCGTGGCCGCTGGCGAACAGCAGGTTGTTGAGCCACAGCGTCAGGCAGTCGACCAGCACGCAGCCGCCGTGGCGCGCGTGGGCGTACAGCGTTTCGGCCAGGCGCACGGGCTCTTCGATGACGATCCACTGTTCGGGCCGGCGCGCGCGGTGCAGGGCGATGCGCAGCTGCATCTCCTCATCGCTTTCGCGGGCGGTGGCGATGTAGGTGACCGGGCCCGCGCACTGCAGCGCGAGCTGTTCGGCGTGGTGGCTCTTGCCCGAGCGGGCGCCACCGAGAACGAGCGTGAGACGGCGTGACATCCCTGCATTTTAGCGAGGGCGGCACCCGACGGGTGCGATAATCCGCGCATGTCGATCTCGCCGTTTCCCGGGCCGCCGCGCGGCACGCTGATGATCCAGGGCACCACTTCCGATGCCGGCAAGAGCACGCTGGTGGCGGGCCTGTGCCGCATCGCGCATCGCGCGGGCGTGCGCGTGGCGCCATTCAAGCCGCAGAACATGGCGCTCAACAGCGCGGTGACGGCCGACGGCGGCGAGATCGGCCGGGCGCAGGCGCTGCAGGCGCAGGCCGCCGGCCTGGCGCCCACGGTGGACATGAATCCCGTGCTGCTCAAGCCCAACAGCGACACCGGCGCGCAGGTCATCATCCACGGCCAGCCGCGCGGCGATCTGAATGCGCGCGCCTATCACGACTACAAGCCGACCGCGATGGCCGCCGTGCTCGCCTCGCACAGCCGCCTGCGCGCGCAGTACGACGTGGTGCTGGTCGAAGGCGCCGGCAGTCCCGCCGAGGTCAACCTGCGCGACCGCGACATCGCCAACATGGGCTTTGCCGAGGCGGTCGACTGCCCGGTCGTGCTGGTCGCCGACATCGACCGCGGCGGCGTGTTCGCGCACCTGGTGGGCACGCTGGCCTGCCTGTCGGAAAGCGAGCGCGCGCGCGTGACGGGTTTCGTCATCAACCGCTTTCGCGGCGATCTCTCCTTGCTGACACCCGGCCTCGACTGGCTGACGGCGCAGACCGGCAAGCCGGTGTTCGGCGTGTTGCCGTATCTGCAGGGGCTGCACCTGGATGCCGAGGATGCCGTGCAGACGGCGCAGTCGTCCACGTCGGGCGAGGTGCTGCGCGTCGTCATCCCGGTGCTGCCGCGCATCTCCAACCACACCGATTTCGATGCGCTGCGCGCGCATCCGCAGGTCGATGTGCGGATGGTCGGGCCCGGCCGGCCGATCCCGCCGGCGGACCTGATCATCCTGCCCGGCAGCAAGAGCGTGCAGGCCGACCTCGCCTGGCTGCGCGCGCACGGCTGGGATGCCGCCATCGCGCGCCACCTGCGCTACGGCGGCAAGCTGATCGGTATCTGTGGCGGCATGCAGATGCTGGGGGGCCGCCTGCACGATCCGCTCGGGCTGGAAGGGCGGCCCGCGAGCCTCGACGGTCTGGGCTATCTCGATTTCGAGACGACGCTGGCGCCCGCCAAGCAGCTGAGGCAGGTGCGCGGCACGCTGGCGGACGGCGGCGCGGCGCTCACCGGCTACGAAATCCACATGGGCGTGACCGAGGGCCCGGCCCTGGCGCGGCCTGCCGTCCGGCTCGACGATGGCCGCATCGATGGCGCGGTTTCCGCCGATGGGCAGATCCTCGCCACCTATCTGCACGGCTTGTTCGACGCGCCCGACGCGTGCCGCGCGCTGCTGGCGTGGGCGGGCGTGCGCGAGGCCCGCGCACAGGACTACGGCGCGCTGCGCGAAGCCTCGCTCGAACGCCTGGTCGACACGCTGCAGGCGCATCTCGACCTGCCGGCCCTGTTCGCCTCGCTGGAGGTTGCCGACTGAGCCATAATCAGCCCATGGACCGATCCGCTGGGTGATTTATCCAGCACACGTTGGGAACGCGAGGAGGCGCACATGCCGGTGGCCGTAGTAGCGAATCCGAAGGGTGGGGTGGGCAAGACCACGCTGGCGACCAACCTGGCCGGCTACTTCGCCGCGCAGGATCATGCCGTGATGCTGGGCGACACGGACCGGCAGCAGTCCTCGCGCGAATGGCTTGCGCTGCGCCCGGCCACCGCCAGGCCCATCCGCACCTGGGAAATCAGCGCCGACCACATCGCCAAGCCGCCCAAGGGCACCACGCATGTCGTACTCGACACCCCGGCCGGCCTGCACGGCTGGCGCCTGGCCGATCTCATCAAGCTCGCCGGCCACGTGATCGTGCCACTGCAGCCCTCGATGTTCGACATCCTGGCCACCCAGGCCTTCCTGCGCAAGCTGGCCGACGAGAAGCCGGTCCGCCACGGCGAGGCCAAGGTGGGCGTGGTCGGCATGCGCGTGGACATGCGCACGCGGGCGGCGGAGCAGCTGCAGCGCTTCGTGCAGGGTTTGCAGATCCCGATCCTCGGCTACCTGCGCGACACTCAGAACTACGTGCAGCTCGCCGCGCATGGCCTGACCCTGTGGGACGTGGCCCCGTCGCGCGTGGCCAGGGATGTGGAGCAGTGGCGTGGCATCCTCGATTGGCTGGGGGAGCGGGCCGAGCAGGCCTCGCCCGTGCCGGCGACGGCATGAAAAAAGCCCGGCGGCATGGGCCGGGCTGTTTCGCGGGGTGCGCTGCGCTCAGATTTCCAGGTTGTCGATCAGGCGCGTCTTGCCGAGCTTGGCGGCGGTTAGCACCACCAGCGGTTCGCCGGCGGCGATGTTCTCGGGCGTCGGTCGCTGCAGGTCGGAGCGGCGGCGCACGGCCACGTAGTCGGGCTGCCAGCCGCGCCCGCGCAGGTGTTCCAGCGCCTTCGCCGTGACTTCCTCGGGCGAGGCCTGGCCCTGCAGCACGGTCTCCAGCACGGTCTGGCGCACCTGGCCCAGCGTGCGGTACAGCTCGGGCGCCTCGGCGCGCTCTTCGTTCGACAGGTACACATTGCGCGACGACAGCGCCAGGCCGTCCTCGGCGCGCACCGTCTCGGCGGGGATGATGTCGACCGGCACCGCGAACTGGTTGGCCATGCGGCGCACGATCATCAACTGCTGGTAGTCCTTCTTGCCGAACACCGCCACGCGCGGCTGCACGCACGAGAACAGCTTCATCACCACCGTGCACACGCCCTTGAAGAAGCCGGGGCGGAACTCGCCTTCGAGGATGTCGCCCAGATCGTGCGGCGGCTCGACGCGGTATTCCTGCGGCTCGGGGTACATGTCGCGCTCGGTGGGCGCGAACAGCACGTAGACGCCTTCCTTCTGCAGCTTCTCGATGTCTTCCTGCAGCGTGCGCGGGTATTTGTCGAAGTCTTCGTTGGGGCCGAACTGCAGGCGGTTGACGAAGATCGACGCGACCACCGGGTCGCCGTGCTGGCGCGCCAGGCGCATCAGGCTCAGGTGGCCCTCATGCAGGTTGCCCATGGTCGGCACGAAGGCGACGCGGTTCTGGCCGCGCAGCTGGTCGCGCAGTTCCTGGATCGAGGAGATGACTTTCATGCGTTCTTGTTGGAGTCCGGCAGACCAGGCGGATCAGGTCAGGGGGATCAGGTCGGTGAATAGGCCAGCCGCACGTAGATCGGTGCGTAGGGTTCGGCCTGGGTGATTTCCACCAGCGCTTCGCGCGACAGCTCCAGCATGGCGACAAAGTTGACCACCACGATGGGCGCGCCCTTGCCGGACCGGATGACCTCTTCGAACAGCTCGGTGAATTCCATGAATCGCGCGTGCTGCAGGCGGCGCAGGATCTGGCTCATGTGCTCGCGCACGGAAAGCTCTTCGCGCGAGATCTTGTGATGCTGGGTGAGCTTGGCCCGGCGCAGCACGTCGGCCCACGCCACGCGCAGGTCATCGGCGTTGACGTCGGGGTAGCGCGGCGCGAGGCTCTGCTCGATGTAGACCTGCGCACGCAGGAAATCGCGGCCGAGCATCGGCAGGGTGTCGAGCTTCTGCGCGGCCAGCTTCATCTGCTCGTACTCGAGCAGGCGGCGCACCAGCTCGGCGCGCGGGTCTTCGGGTTCTTCGCCGGAGTCGGTCTTCTTGACCGGCAGCAGCATGCGCGACTTGATCTCGATCAGCATGGCCGCCATCAGCAGGTATTCGGCGGCGAGCTCGAGGTTGGTCGCGCGGATCTGTTCGATGTACGCCAGGTATTGCCGCGTCACCTGCGCCAGCGGGATGTCCAGTACGTTGAAGTTCTGGCGGCGGATCAGATAGAGCAGCAGGTCCAGCGGCCCTTCGAACGCTTCGAGGAAGATCTCCAGCGCATCCGGCGGGATGTAGAGGTCCTGCGGCAGCTTGAACAGCGGCTCACCGTATAGCCGCGCGAAGGCGAGGCCGTCGACCTGGGCGGGCGTGGAATCCTGCTCGGGCGCCACGCTGGGCAGCTCGACGGGAAGCGACAGCTTGTCCTGCGCGGGGGGCGTCATGCGGCGGGGCGGCGTTCGTCCGGTACCGGCCGGTCAGTCGAGCGAATAGACGTAGGGCTTCTGCGGCACGTGCGAGAACTGGGCGCGCGAGCGCTCTGCCAGGTCGACCGGCTCCTTGTCCCACAGGAGCGCGCGGCCCTGGCGCTGCTGCGTTTCCAGTTCGGGCTTCTGGGTCTTGAGTTCTTCCAGGAACTGGGTGATCTCTGACTTGTACAGGGACATGACGGTATGTGATGTTGGGTGACCTTGTCGCACCGTAACCGGCTACGGTGAAAACCGGCGCATTCTACCGTATTGCCCACGCGGCCCGGGCGGGGGTGGGCGACGCGGCCAGAGGCGGGGCACCCCGCTGCACTTGCCTGGGGCACCGGCCGGCCCCGGTGTGGTCAAATAACACCTTTCCGACGACCCGCCGGCGCTACGGTGCCGGCGCCAGCCCGCCAGGATGACCGGCCGCCAACGACCGTCACGCTTCCGACTTCTTGCCACGCCCGCCGCCGCGCTGCTCGCCGGCTGTGCCCTGTCCGTCGCCTGCACGGACGCCCGTGCCTACGAGGTCAGGATCGAGGCGCCCAAGCCGCTGCGGGACCTGCTGGAGCGCCACCTGGACCTGGCGCGCTACCAGGACCGCAAGGACATCACCGACGATCAGCTGCAATACATGGTCGAGACCATCGGCGAGCAGGTCACCAAGCTGACCGCCACCGAGGGCTACTTCGTGCCCAAGGCGACGGCACAGCTGGAAGGGCCGCCCGACCATCGCATCGTGCGCGTCAAGGTGGAGGCCGGCCCGCGCACCACCATCGACAGCGTGGCGCTGGATTTCACCGGCGCCATCGCGCAGGAGCCCAAGCGCATCGACGAGCTGAAGAAGGCCTGGGGCCTGCCGCAGGGCGCGCCGTTCCGCCAGCCCGGCTGGGACAAGGCCAAGGACGACAGCCTGGCCGCCCTGCAGAGCAAGCGCTACTACGCGGCCAGGCAGACTGCGTCGCAGGCGCGCGTCGACCCCGACGAGAGCCGTGCCGACCTGTCGGTCGCCTACGATAGCGGGCCGGCCTACACGCTGGGGCCGCTGGATGTGCAGGGCCTGTCGCGCTATCCGCGCAGCATCATCGACCATGTGAATCCGCTCAAGGTGGGCGAGGACTACTCGGCCGACCGGCTGCAGGCGCTGGCCGCGGCCATCCAGGGCCAGCCGTATTTCGCCAACGCGATCGTCGACCTGGGCGACGATCCGAAAAACCCGGTCGCGGCGCCGGTGCGCGTGCGGGTGCGCGAATACCCGCCCAACCGCATCACCAGCGGCGTCGGCTACAGCACCGATACCGGCGCGCAGGTCGAAGGGCGCTACCAGTACCTGAACCTGTTCGACAAGGCTTGGGTGCTGGACACCCAGGCGCGCATCGAGCAGCGCCGCCAGTACCTGTTCGGCAGCGTGACCCTGCCGCCGGACGACAAGCGCTACGTCAACAGCCTCTATGGCAGCCTCGACCGCACCACCCTGTCGGGCACCGACACGCGCAGCTACCGCTCCGGCTTCAAGCAGACGCGCGTGCGTGGCATCTACGAGACCTCGTTCACGATCGATTACTACTACGACGATCTGCGTCCCGAGGGCGCCGCGCGCGAACTGAGCAAGGCGCTGGTGCCGGGTTTCGCCTGGACGCGCCGCGACGTGGATGACCCGCTGTTCCCGCGCCGCGGCAACATCCTCACCACGCAGGTCGGCGCGGCGGTGAAGGGGCTGCTGACCGACCAGTCGTTCGTGCGTTCGTACAGCCGCATCCGCCAGTACGTGCCGGTCGGGCAGCGCGATATCTTGGTCGCGCGCGCGGAGCTGGGCGCGGTGCTCACCTCGGGCGCCGCCGACGGGGTTCCGGCCACGCTGCGCTTTCGCACCGGCGGCACGCAGTCCATCCGCGGCTACGATTTCCAGAGCCTCGGCAACGAGGTCAACGGCAGCACGCTGCCGACCAAGTTCCTCGTCACCGGCGGGGTGGAGTACCAGCGCTGGTTCCTGCCGCAATGGGGCGCCGCGGTGTTCTGGGACACCGGCACCGCCACCGACAACTGGCCGCAGCGCCGCTGGTTCAACGGCGTGGGCGTCGGCGTGCGCTGGAAGAGTCCGGTCGGCCCGATCCAGCTGGACCTGGCCTACGGCATCCAGCAGCATCAATTCCGTCCGAGCGTGGCGCTCGGCATCGCGTTCTGAGGGCCGGCCGCGATGGACGCGCAGACACCTGAATCCGCCAAGCCGGACGCACCGATTCCCTCCAGGCGCGGCTGGGGCCGCCGCGTCCTGCGCTGGGCGGGCCTGTCGGTCGCGCTCATGCTGCTGGCCGTGGTGGCGCTGTGCGGCTGGCTGGTGTGGGCGCTGCAGTCGCCCACGGGGACGGCCCAGCTGTGGTCGCTTGCCACCCGCTTCGGCCATGCCTATGTGTCCGGCAAGCTGGCCGGCGGCACGCTGCGCGACGGGCTGTCGCTGCGCGATCTGCAGGTGCGCGCCGGCGGCACGGAAGTCCGCATCGACCATGTGGAGGGCCGCTGGGCGATCACGCGCGGCCCGTGGCATGCCCGCTTCGCCTACCTGAGCGCGGGCAACGTCGAAGTGACGCTGCATCCGACCCCGCCCACACCGCCGAGCGGCCCCCCGGCGTCGCTGACCTTGCCGCTGGCGCTGGACGTGGACCGCCTGGCGGTGGACCGCCTCGCCATCCGCCAGGGCATGTCGACGACCGAGCTGAAGGCGCTGGCCGGCACCCTGCGCACCGACGGTACGCACCACAACGTGCTGCTGGACGGTGTCGAAACACCGGCCGGCAGGCTGGCCGCCACGCTGCGCATGACCGGCACGCGGCCGTATCCGCTGACCGGCACGGCCACGCTCGCCACGCAGTTCGAGGCCGGCGGGCAGCGGCAGGAGGCGTCGGTGTCGGCGCAACTGTCGGGCTCGCTGGAGGCGTTGCGGATCGATGCGACCGGCACCGGTGCCAGCCTGATCGCGCAGGCGCAGATCGATGCCACGCCGTTCGGCGCGCTGCCGTTCACGCGGGCGGTGGTGTCAGCCGAGCAGGTCAACCCGCGCGCGTTCGCGCCCGGGGCGCCGGAGGCTGCGCTGTCTGTCCACGCCGATCTGCGGCCGGACGCGCAGGCCAGGACGCTGACGGTGGCCGGCCCGGTGCAGATCGACAACGCACAGGCCGGCCCGCTCGACCGGCAGAAGCTGCCGCTGCAATCGCTGCGGGCGCAGGTGCGTCTGGCCGAGGCGGCGCAGCAGCTGACCGGTCTGGACGTGCGCCTGCCGGGCGGCGCCCGGTTGACCGGCAGCGCTGATGTGCAGCATGGTCGCGGCACGTTGCGCGTCGATGTGCATCAGCTCGATCTTCAATCGCTGCACGGGGCGCTGGAAAAGACCCGGCTGGCCGGTCCTGTCACGGTCGATTTCGAGGGCGGTACGCAGCGCGTGGCGCTCGACCTGGCCGGCGGCGACATGCGCGCGCAGGCGACGGCCGTGCTCGATGCCGCGCAGATCGCCGTGGACAGCGCGCAGGTCTTGCTCGGCCGTTCGCGCCTCACACTGTCCGGCTCGCTCAAGCATGACGATGCCCAGTCCTTCGCCTTCAAGGGCAACCTGGCCGAGTTCGAGCCGTCGCGGCTGGCCAAGGTGGCCAAGGGCCGCATCAATGCGGTGTTCGACACGCACGGCACGCTGGCCGCGCCGATCGACGCGGCCATCCGCTTCGCCGTGCGCAACAGTGAATACGCCGGCCTGCCGATGACCGGCGACGGCAACGTCCACCTGCGCGGCCAGCGCCTGCTGCCGAGCGATGCGCGGTTCGACGTGGCCGGCAACCGGGCGAGCCTGCGCGGCAGCTTCGGCGTGGCGGGCGACCACATGCACGTGGACATCGACGCACCGCAGCTGGCGCGCTTGCAACTGGGTGTCAGCGGCGCGCTGTCGCTGTCGGGCGATGTCTCCGGCACGCTCAAGCGCCCGCAGGTGGATGCGACCTTCCGTGCCCAGCAACTCGCCTACGGCGGCAACCGGATCGACACCGCCAGCGGCTGCGCGCAACTGCGCGATGGCCTCGACGGGCCGTTGCAGTTCGAGCTGACCGCGCAGCGCCTGACTGCTCCGAATGTGTCGCTGCGCGAGGTGCGCGCCACGCTCGACGGCACGCGCCGCGCGCACCGTTTCCGCGCCGACGCTGACGGCAGCGTGCGCAACCAGCCCTTCAAGTTCGCACTGGCCGGCGATGGCGCGCTGACGCCGGGCAAGGATGGCGACGCATGGGCTGGCACGTTGTCTACGCTGTCGGCCCGGGGCGCGCCCGATCTGCAATTGATGGCGCCCGTGCGCGTCTCGGTGGCGCCGGGTCGCTTCGCCGTCGGACGCGCGGACCTGACCCTGGACCAGACGCCGATCCGTATCGAGCGCGTCGAATCGAACCAGGGCCACCTGCGCAGTGCCGGCCGCATCGATGGCCTCGCCGTCGCACGCGTGCTGGAGCTGGTGCGCGTCTGGACCGGCCAGGCGCCGCCGATGCGCACCGATCTCGTCATCGACGGCCAGTGGGACCTCGACCTGGGCAGCACCGCCACCGGCACCGCGCGCATCGCCCGCCGCAGCGGCGATCTCAGCATCAACGCCGGGCGCGGCTTCACGCCGCTGGGGCTGACCGATGCGGTGGTGGAGGCGCGCGGCGAGGGCATGCGGCTGGGCCTGCGCGGCGACGTGCAGTCCACCCGTGTCGGCCGCATCCACCTCGATGCCGGCATCGGCCTCGCGCGCGAGGCGGCGCCGGGCGCCCTGGCGCTGATGTCGCCGGCTTCGCCGCTATCGGGCGCGCTGACGGTGGACCTGCCGCAGCTCAAGGCGATTGGCGACCTGCTCGGCCCCGACGTGGCGCTGGACGGCAGACTGGCCGCCAACCTGACCTTCGCCGGCACGGTGGGCGCGCCCAAGGTGAGCGGCCTGCTGGACGGGCAGGGCATCGACGTGGCGCTGTACGACCAGGGCATCCGCCTGACCGACGGCACCGTGCACGTGGGGCTGGACCAGAACGTGGTCGACCTGAAGGAAGTGGTGTTCCACGGCGGCGACGGCACGGTGCGCGCTCAGGGCCGCGTGCAGCTGGGCGAGGCCAATCCCAACCTGGCCGGCACCCTGGTGGCCGACAAGCTGCAACTGTTCGCCGACCCGGACCGCACCCTGGTGCTGTCGGGCCAGGCGCGCATCGCCAACGAGAGCGACCGCGTGGCGATCACCGGCAAGTTCCGCGTCGACCGCGGCCTGTTCAACCTGCCCAAGGATGGCGCCCCGGGCCTGGGCGACGATGTGGTCATCGTGCGCCGTGCTGACGCAGCCCGCAATCAGGCCGAGCGCGGTACCCCGCGCGAAGAGAGACCCGCCGGCCGCTTCAGCCCGGTGGTGAGCGTGGATGTCGATTTCGGCGACAACTTCCGCTTCAAGGGCGCCGGCGCCGATCTTGCGCTGGGCGGCCAGATGCACGTGCACAGCGAGCCGCTGGTGCCGCTGCGCGGGACCGGCTCGATCTACGTGCGCCAGGGCAGCACGTACGAAGCGTTCGGCCGGAAGCTGGCCATCGAGCAGGGCATCCTGAACTTCACCGGGCCGGTCAACAATCCGTCGCTCAACATTCTGGCGATGCGGCGCAACCAGGAGGTCGAGGCCGGGGTGCAGGTGACCGGCACGGTGCGGCAGCCGCGCGTGAAGCTGGTCTCCGAGCCCAACGTCGCGGACGAAGACAAGCTGTCGTGGCTGATGTTCGGCTACAGCGCTTCCAATGCCGGCCTGGGCCAGCAGCAGGCCATGTCCGGCGCGGCGCTGGGGCTGCTGGGCAACGTGGCGGGCAAGAACGTGGCGCGGCGCTTCGGGCTGGGCGAGTTCTCGATCGGTCCCAGCACCTCGGGCCTGACCGATCCGCAGGTGGTCAGTGTCGGCAAGGCGATCTCCGAGCGCATCGCGGTCGGCTACGAGCAGAGCCTGTCCACCGCCGATTCCATCGTCAAGTTCACCTGGCAGCTGTCGCGGCGCTGGTCGGTGGTGGCACGCGGCGGTACGATCAACGGCGCGTCGATCCTGTTTAACAAACGGTTTTAATCGGGCGCCGCCGGGCTGCCAGAATGGTGGCGCATCATTCCGGATGCTTGTCCAACATGCACCAACGCGAGGGTTACATGCGGCATCGTCAACTGGGAGTCACCATGGGCTTACTGGCATCGCTGCTTGGCCTGTTCGGCTGCGATCAGCAGAAGGTGGATCAGGCCGTCGACCGCGCGGGCGATGCCGCCAAGCGCGCCTGGCAGTCGGCCAAGCCCGACAACCTGCTGTTCAAGGGCATCCAGGCCGGCCAATCGACCGAGGCCGACGTGCGCGCCACCGCCGGTCAGCCCGACATGATCTGGGAGAACGAAGACGGCTCGCGCCAGCTGGAATATCCGCGCGGGCCGGAGGGCACCTCCACGTGGCTGGTGACGATCGGGCCGGACGGCCGCGTACGTGGCATCGACCCGTTGCTGACGGCGGACAATTTCGGCCGCGTGCGCCCGGGCCAGACGCGTGACGACGTCCGCCGCCTGCTCGGCAAGCCGACCAAGGTGGAAGCGTTCCGTCTGAAGCAGGAAGAGGTGTGGGGCTACCGCTGGATGGAAAGCCCGACCGAGCGGGCTTTCTTCAACGTGCATTTCGGGCCGGACGGCCGCGTTAGCACCACGTCGCGCAGCGACAACCGCTTGAACGGCGGCTGATCGCTGCGGGGCAGAGGGTGTGCCTTAGCGGACGCGCATGCCGGGCACGGCGCCCGCATGCGGCTCGAGGATGTACAGGCCCGGCTGGGTCTTCTCGTCGGCGGCCGAGGCGGCCAGCACCATGCCTTCCGACAGGCCGAACTTCATCTTGCGCGGCGCCAGGTTGGCCACCATCACCGTCAGCTTGCCGACCAGGTCTTCCGGCGCATAGGCCGACTGGATGCCGGAGAAGACGTTGCGCGTCTTGCCTTCGCCCACTTCCAGCGTCAGTTGCAGCAGCTTGTTGGAGCCTTCCACGCGCTGGCACGCGATGATCTTGGCCACGCGCAGGTCGATCTTGGCGAAATCGTCGATGGCGATGGTCTCGGCCACCGGTTCGATGGCAGGCGTGCCGTTGGCGGCCGGGACCGCATCCACCGTGGCCTGCAGGGACTGGCGGTTGGCCTCCACCAGCGCATCGACCTGCTTCTTGTCCACGCGCGTCATCAGGTGCGAATACGGCTGGATCGGCCGCGCCGACGACAGCTGCGCATCGATCGCGCGCCAGTTCAGCGGCTCGACGTTCAGGAAGGCCTCGATGCGGCCGACCGTGTTCGGCAGGATCGGCTTGAGATAGACCGCCAGCAGGCGGAAGGCTTCCAGCGCCACCGAGCACGCGGCGTGCAGCTTGTCGCGCTGGGCCTCGTCTTTGGCCAGGTCCCACGGTTTCTCGGTGTCGACGTAGGCGTTCACGGCGTCGGCCAGGTCCATCACCGCGCGCAGGGCCTTGCTGTATTCGCGTTTCTCATACAGGTCGGCGATCTGCGGTGCGGCCTCGCGCAGCTGGACCATCAGCGGGTTGGCCAGCGCGGCATCGTTCACGCGGCCCTCGAAGCGCTTGACCAGGAAACCCGCCGAGCGGCTGGCGATGTTGACGAACTTGCCGACCAGGTCGCTGTTCACGCGCGCGATGAAGTCGTCCAGGTTCAGGTCCAGGTCTTCCATCGTCGCGTTGAGCTTGGCGGCGAAGTAGTAGCGCAGCCATTCCGGGTTCATGCCCGTGTCGATATAGCTCTGCGCGGTGATGAAGGTGCCGCGCGACTTGCTCATCTTGGCGCCGTCCACCGTCAGGAAACCGTGCGCGAACACGTTGGTGGGCGTGCGGTGCCCCGAGAACTGCAGCATCGCTGGCCAGAACAGCGTGTGGAAATACAGGATGTCCTTGCCGATGAAGTGGTATTGCTCGGCGGTCGAGTGCGTGGACACCCACGCGTCGAAGTCGAGGCCTAGCTTGCCGCACAGGTTCTTGAAGCTGGCGTAGTAGCCGACCGGCGCATCCAGCCACACATAGAAATACTTGCCCGGCGCGTCCGGGATCTCGAAGCCGAAGTAGGGCGCATCGCGCGAGATGTCCCAGTCCGACAGCGTCGATTCGCCTTCGTCGCCCAGCCACTCGCGCATCTTGTTGGTGGCTTCGGGCTGGGCCAGGTCGGCCACCCACTCGCGCAGGAAGGTCTCGCAGCGCGGGTCGGACAGCTTGAAGAAGTAATGCTCGGAGGACTTGCGTACCGGCGTGGCGCCCGACACCACCGAATACGGGTTCTTCAGATCGGTCGGCTGGTAGGTCGCGCCGCACACCTCGCAGGAATCGCCGTACTGGTCCTTGGCGCCGCACTTCGGGCACTCGCCCTTGATGAAGCGGTCCGGCAGGAACATTGCCTTGACCGGGTCATAGAACTGCTCGACCTCGCGCACGTCGATCAGGCCCGCTTCCTTGAGCTTGAGGTAGACGCGCTCGCACAGATCGCGGTTCTCGTCGGAGTCGGTGCTGTAGTAGTTGTCGAACGAGATCAGGAAGTTGTCGAAATCGCGCTTGTGCTCTGTCCAGACGCGTTCGATCAGCTGGCGCGGGGTGATGCCTTCCTTTTCCGCGCGCAGCATGACGGGCGTGCCGTGCGTGTCGTCGGCGCCCACGTAGTAGGTTTCGTGCCCGCGCATGCGCTGGAAGCGCACCCAGATGTCGGTCTGGATGTACTCGACCAGGTGGCCGATGTGGATCGGTCCGTTGGCATAGGGCAGGGCGGATGTGACGAGGATGCGACGTTCGGACATGGGACAGGCCAGAAAGGTGCGGGCAGTGGCCGTGAGGAGGGCGGCGCGCCGGGAAACGCATATTCTAGCGCGGTGCCCGGCAGGGACGGGCCGCGTGCGGCCGGGTTGTGGCCCGCGGCAAGGCGCCGCAGTGTGATCCAAAAAAAAGCGCCGGTCAGCGCCGGCGCAGCTTTCCACAACGGAAAAGGAGGAGAAATCGGGTGTCGCCGGGAGGTCAGCCACGCATTGCGAGCCAGCAACGTGTGGCAAGCGGCACCCGTTCTCTATGACTGGTCACCCCTGAATTGGTTTCAAATAAATTTCGACGCGGCGGTTTTGTGAGCGGCCGGCCTCGGTGGCGTTATCCCCGACCGGCTGCGTCTGGCCGCGGCCCTCGGCCGTCAGGCGGTTGCGGGCCACGCCGCGGTCGGTCAGGTAGCTGGTCACGCTCTGGGCCCGGCGCTGCGACAGGCTCATGTTGTAGTTCGGGTTGCCGGTGCTGTCGGTGTGGCCGACCACGTTGGCGGCCAGTTCAGGATGCTGGGTCAGGGTTTCCGCCACGCTGTCCAGCGGGCCGCGGAAAGACGGCTTGATCACGGCGCTGTCGGTATCGAACGAGACCTGGCTCGGGATGTTCAGCTTGAGCGAGCCGTCCGCCTGCTCGGAGATCTGCGTACCGGTGCCGGCCGTGTCGCCGGTCAGCTTGGACTTGATCGCGTTCCAGTTGTAGCCGACGGCCGCACCGCCGGCCGCGCCCAGCGCACCGCCGATGGCCGCGCCCTTGCTGTTGCCGACCAGTGCGCCGATGCCGGCACCCAGGGCGGCGCCCACGCCCGTGCCTGCCAGGGTCTGGTTTTGCTGCTGGGTGGCGCAGCCGGCCGCCAGGAGGGCGATGAGCGAGACGGAAATAAGCTTGGCTTTCATGATTTCTCCTTGTGCTAACGGGATCGATTGTCGTTGTTTGCAGATACCTGGCGCGGACAAGGGATATGGGGGAATCAAACGGAAGCCGCGCCGGCAAAATACAATAGCAAAACAGTACATAGAGTGGCCAGGGCGCCGCAAAGTTCACGCGGTGCAACCGTTGGGCCGTCCCTCATTCGCATTGAAATTCTTGCTGGAGTGCAACTTGAGCCTGACCGTCGAACAGATCACCGAAGCCCTGCGCGGCGTGGTGGACCCCAATACCGGGCGCGACCTGGTGTCGTCCAAGTCGGTGCGCAATGTCCGGGTCGACGGCGGCGACGTGTCGCTGGATGTCGAGCTCGGGTATCCGGCCAGGAGCCAGTTCGAGCCGATCCGCAAGCTGGTGATCGGCGCGCTGCGCCAGGTCGAAGGTGTCGCGAATGTCAGCGTGCAGGTGTCGATGAAGATCGTTGCGCACGCGGTGCAGCGCGGCGTGCACCTGCTGCCCAACGTGAAGAACATCATCGCGGTGGCTTCGGGCAAGGGCGGCGTGGGCAAGTCGACCACGGCCGTGAACCTGGCGCTGGCGCTGGCCGCCGAAGGGGCGAGCGTGGGCATTCTCGATGCCGACATCTACGGTCCCAGCCAGCCGATGATGCTGGGCATCCAGGGGCAGCCGGAATCCACTGATGGCAAGACCATGGAGCCGATGGAAGGGCATGGTATCCAGGCCAACTCGATCGGCTTCCTGATCGAGCAGGACAACCCGATGGTGTGGCGCGGCCCGATGGTCACCTCCGCGCTGGAACAGTTGCTCAAGCAGACCAATTGGCGCGACCTGGACTACCTCATCGTCGACATGCCGCCGGGTACGGGCGACATCCAGCTCACGCTGTCGCAGAAGGTGCCCGTGACGGGCGCGGTGATCGTCACCACGCCGCAGGACATCGCGCTGATCGACGCCAAGAAGGGGCTGAAGATGTTCGAGAAGGTGGGTATCCCCATCATCGGCGTGGTGGAGAACATGGCGATCTACTGCTGCCCGAACTGCGGCCACACCGAGCACATCTTCGGCGCGGGCGGCGGCGAGAAGATATGCGCGCAGTACGGCGTGCCCTTCCTCGGCAGCCTGCCGCTGAACCTGTCCATCCGCGAGCAGGCGGACTCGGGCCGGCCGACCGTGGTGGCCGATCCGGACGGGGCCATCACTGGTGTCTATAAGGAGATCGCGCGGCGCGTCGCCATCACCGTCGCCGAGAAGGCGAAGGACATGACCAGCAAGTTCCCTTCGATCGTGGTGCAGAACACCTGAGGCCCATCGTGGACACGCCCGCCGAGCCGCTGCCGACCGAACGCCCGTCCGTGCACGTGGCGGTGGTGCTGTGCCGCCGCCCGACGGGCAACCGCTGGCAGCCGTTCCAGTGGCGGCTGGAGGCGGTGGTGCCCGACCTGGGCGAGTTCGGCACCGCGCCGCGCTGCCTGGACCGCACCGATGCGGCCGAGCGCTGGCTCACGCCCGGCTTCGATGTCACGCTGTTCCACGACGAGGCCGAGGGCTACTATCTGAACGCGACCGCTGTCGCTCCGTGCTGGTTCGTGCTGTGGCGCATGGGCGAGCCGGGCACCGCGGAGGAAGGCCGGGCCATTCCGCACACGGTGTCGCTCAGCTATAACGAGGCCGGCCGCTGGCTCGACGGCGGCGAGACGGTCGAGAACGTGCCGCTGGATGCCGCGTCGCTCGCATGGCTGCGGGCCTATGTAGACCAGAACTACCGGCCGGAGCCCAAGAAGCGGCGGCGGCCGGAGTCGTTCCTGTCGCCGGAAGACCGCGCGAAATATTGAGCGATTGAGACTGCGATCGAGGCGGGAGCCGCCATGAGCGAGTTGTCCTTCCTGTTCCGCTGGTCGCGCCGCAAGGCGGCCGACCGGCGCGGCGAGCCGGAGCCCGAACCGGCACCGCCGGCCGACGTGCCGGCCGCGGGTGTTGTCGCGCCCGCACCGGTGGCCGCTGCCGAGCCGGTCCCCGATGCCCCGCCGCCGCCCACGCTCGAAGATGCCGCCAAGCTGACCCCTGCCGACGATTTCGCCCCCTTCGTCGCACGCGGCGTGGACGAGGCCGTCAAGCGCGCCGCGCTCAAGAAGCTGTTCGCCGATCCGCACTTCAACGTGATGGACGGGCTGGACACGTACATCGACGACTACTCCCAGCCCGACCCGATCCCGCCCGAGATGCTGCGCGAGTTGCGGCAGGCGGTGGAGTTGCGCTTGTTCGAGCCGCTTGACGAGGCGGGCGCGAAACCGGCGGGTTCCGAACCTGCGCCCGTGCCCGAAGCGCTCGGTGCCGCGACGGGTGAGGCACCCCCCGTTCAGCCTCCGGAACGGCCTGCGCCGGACGCATCCGCCCAGGCAACCCCGCATAGCGACGACAAGCCACCCTCCGTAGAATGAGAAAGAGGACCGCGCGGCAGTGACCGTGCGGCCATGTCCCCACAGCCCGCGCGGCAGACGCGGGCACATATGTGCAACCTCCATGCCCACGCTGGTCTGCAGTTGCAATCACACGATGCCGCTCGACGCCGACGCGGTGAGCGACGGGCTGCGCGCGTCCGGTGCGCCCGTCGATGTGCCCGGCCAGACGCATCACTTGCTGTGCCGACGCGAAATCGATGCGTTCACCCGGGCCCTGGACGGCGCCGAGGACGTGATCGTCGCGTGCACACAGGAGAAAGCGCTGTTCACCGAGGTGGCCGCCCAGCACGGCGGCGTGACGGCGCCGATCCATTTCGTCAACGTGCGCGAGACGGGCGGGTGGTCGGCGGGGGGCGCGGCGGGATGCGCGCGGCTTCCACGCCAAGACGGCGGCATTGCTGGCCGTGGCCGGCTTGCCGGCGCCGGACCTGGTGCCCGTGGTCGATTACCGCTCCGACGGCAACCTGCTGATCGTCGGCCCCGCCGAACGCGCGCTGCCCTGGGCCGAGCGCCTGGCCGACCCGTTGAGCGTGACCGTGCTGGCGACAGGCCGCGATCGCGGCGCCGGCCCGCTGGCGCCGCCGATGGCGCGCCGCTGGCCGATCCAGGCGGGTGAACTGCTGCAGGTGAGCGGCTGGCTCGGTGCGTTCGAGGTGCAGTGGCGCAGCCGCAACCCGATCGACCTTGACCGCTGCACGCACTGCAACGCCTGCATCGATGTTTGTCCGGAAGACGCCATCGACACGCTCTACCAGATCGACCTGGATGTCTGCCGTGACCACCGCGACTGCGTCAAGGCTTGCGGCGAGGCGATGGCCATCGACTTCGGGCGGCTCGACGCGCCGCAGACCGTGGCCGGCCGGTTCGACCTGATCCTCGACCTGAACGACGCGCCGGCCTTTGCGCAGCACCAGCCGCCGCAGGGCTACTTCCACGCCGGCGCCGATGCCGGCCGCCAGTTCGCCGCGTCGCTGGCGCTGCTCCAGCTGGTGGGCGAGTTCGAGAAGCCCAGGTTCTTCCAGTACAAGGCATCGATCTGCGCGCATGGCCGCAACGGCCAGGTCGGCTGCGATGCCTGCGTGCGGGTCTGTTCGGCCGCGGCGATCACGTCGCAGTGGAAGGACGGGCGCGGCAGCGTGCACGTCACGCCCAACCTGTGTGTCGGCTGCGGTGCGTGCACGACGGCATGCCCGACCGGCGCGCTGACGTATGCCTATCCGAGCGCACCCTACCAGGGGCGCAAGCTGAAGACGCTGCTGTCGACCCATGCGTCGGCGGGCGGGCGCGATGCGGTGGTCCTGCTCCACAACGGCGATTGCGGCCGTGCGCTGATCGAGCAGCTCGGCCGCGCCGCGCGGACCGGCAAGGCGCAGGGCGTGTCGGTCAACGTGCTGCCGGTCGAGGTGTTCCACGCGGCGTCGGCGGGGCTGGACCTGTGGCTGTCGGCGCTGGCCTGGGGCGCGGCGCGCATCGCCATCCTGCTGACCGAAGACGACGCGCCGCAGTATCGCGCCATGCTCGCCGAACAGGTGGCGGTGGCCCGGGCCGTGCTGACGGGGCTGGGCGAGCCGGCCGGTGCGTCCGGCATCGTGCTGATCGATGCGCCGGATGCCGCCTCGCTCGATGCCTGCCTCAACGCCGCCGAAGTGTCCGGCCCCTTGCGGGGGTTCCGGGCCGACATGCCGCCCGCCACCTTTGCCGTGGCCGCCGCCAAGCGCGAGACGCTCGATTTCGCGCTCGACCACCTGGCGCGCCATGCCAAGGCGGCCGACGCCGTGATCCCGCTGCCGGCCGGCGCGCCGTTCGGCGCTATCGAGGTGGATCGCGAGCGCTGCACGCTGTGCATGGCCTGCGTGAGCGCCTGTCCGTCGCAGGCGCTGCGCGATCAGGCCGAGCGGCCGGTGCTGTCGATGATCGAGCGCAACTGCGTCCAGTGCGGCCTGTGCGAAACCACCTGCCCGGAAGACGCCATCGCACTGGTGCCGCGCCTGAACCTGTCGGCCGACGCCCGCCAGCCGGTCACGCTCAACGAGACCCAGCCGTTCCATTGCATCCGCTGCGGCAAGCCGTTCGGCACGGCGCAGATGATCACCGCCATGATGGCCAGGCTCGGCGCCCATCCGGCCTTTGCCGGCGCGGCGGGCGAGCGCCTCAAGATGTGCAGCGACTGCCGCGTGATCGACATGATGGAGCGGGGCGAACAGCCCGGTGCCCCGCACTGAACACCGTCACCCCGAGCCCATGACCGACGTCCAGCCCCTGCAGTTCCCGCTCGCCGCCACGCCCGCCGACAGCGCGGAGGACCTCGCCCGCGCCGACCTGTACGGCCTGCTGGCGACGCTGCTGTATCGCGCGCCGGATGCCGGTTTGCTGCAGCGCATCGCCGCCGCGCCGCCGGACCCGGCCGGCGATGCCGGGGCCGATCCCGCCGACGCGGAAGCCGCCGCGGGCAGCACCCTGACGCAGGCCTGGCGCCGCCTGGTCGCCCGTGCCGGCCAGACCACCGCTGCGCAGGCCGATGATGAATACACCGAGCTGTTCATCGGCGTGGGCAAGCCGGAAGTGTTCCTCTACGGCTCGTACTACCAGGCCGGCTTCCTCAACGAGAAGCCGCTGGTGGCGGTGCGCGACGACCTGCGCCGCTACGGCCTGGAACGCGCCGAGGGCATCACCGAGACCGAAGACCACCTCGCCACGCTGTGCGAGGTGATGCGCTACCTGATCGCTGGGGAGGATGCCGCCGTGGCGCACATGGCGGAGCAGCGCGCGTTCTTCCACCGCCATCTGGCGCCGTGGGCCGAGTCCGCTTGCGATGCGGTGCTGCAACATCCGCGCGCCGCGTTCTATGCCGAGGTGGCGGGTTTGGCGAAAGCGTTTTTTGAAGTCGAGCGGCTCGCCCTCGAACTGGCGTGACGGATGGCGGCACGGTTGCCTGGAAAATCAGCAGCGCGCGGAGAGCGAGGCTTCGCCGGCCTCCCGGCGGGGGGCTGTGACGTATCGATTGAAAAAATTCATCGATCCATGCCCGGGAAACCCGGCTTTTCAGGGCTAACAGGCATGGTTTTCCAGAACCATTGATCCTAGAATGTGTCGAGGAATTCCTATTACATTCGGTCATCGGTTCGACGGAACCGGGGAGCATGTCCATGCCAGACCCGAAGACGAATCCCCACGCCCCAGCCCAGGCTGACGCCACCGATGCCGCGCCCGCGCGCCGCCGTTTCCTGGTGGGCGCCGCCGTCGCCGCGGCGGCGGCCGGCACGGCAGCCACGGCGGGCCACCTGGTGCCGCCGCCGGCGTCCGGCGACGCCACGGCCGCCGAGCCCGCCGATGACAAGGCCACCGGCTATCGGCTGACCGAGCACATCCGCAAGTACTACAAGACCACGTGGATCTGAGGCCAGCATCCCCGTTCGCGCGCGATCCCCGTCTCTCCCATCTCAGGTGACACCATGCTTCTGACCCGCAAACCGGCGGCGCAGGATGCCAACACCGGGCAGGCACGCCGCACCGGCGCCGCGACACTGTCCGGCAGTCTGGCGCGCGGCCTGGCCGGCGTGCTGCCGACCATGGACCGGCGGACCTTCCTCAAGCGCTCCGGTATCGGCGTGGGCGCGGGGCTGGCGGCATTGCAGCTGTCGCTGGTGAAGAAGGCCACAGTGGGCGAGGCGCGGGCGGCCGACGGCAAGGACGACATTGTGGTGCGCCGCACGGTGTGCTCGCACTGCTCGGTGGGCTGCGCGGTGGATGCGGTGGTGCAGAACGGCGTGTGGGTGCGCCAGGAGCCGGTGTTCGACTCGCCCATCAACCTGGGCGCGCACTGCGCCAAGGGCGCCGCGCTGCGCGAGCACGGCCACGGCGAATACCGCCTGAAGACGCCGATGAAGCTGGTCGACGGGCGCTACCAGCGCATCGGCTGGGAGCAGGCACTCAACGAGATCGTCGCCCGGATGAACGCCATCCGCCAGGAGACCGGGCCCGATTCGTTCTTCTTCGTCGGCTCGTCCAAGCACAGCAACGAGCAGTCGTATTTGCTGCGCAAGTGGGTGTCGTTCTTCGGCACCAACAATTGCGACCACCAGGCGCGCATCTGCCACTCCACCACCGTGGCGGGCGTGGCGAACACCTGGGGCTACGGCGCGATGACCAACTCGTACAACGACATGCAGAACGCCAGGTGCGCGTTGTACATCGGCTCGAACGCGGCGGAGGCGCACCCGGTGTCGATGCTGCATCTGCTGCATGCCAAGGAGACCGGCTGCAAGGTGATCGTGGTCGACCCGCGCTACACGCGCACGGCGGCCAAGTCGGACGAGTACGTGCGTATCCGCTCGGGCACCGACATCGCCTTCCTGTTCGGCGTGCTGTACCACGTCTTCCAGAACGGCTGGGAAGACAAGCCGTTCATCCATGACCGCGTCTACGGTAGGGACAAGGTGCGCGACGAGGTCCTGGCCAAGTGGACGCCGGACAAGGTCGAGGCCGTCTGCGCCGTGCCCGAGGCCCAGGTGCGCAAGGTCGCCGAGATGATGGCGATGAACCGCCCGAGCACGCTGGTGTGGTGCATGGGCCAGACCCAGCACACCATCGGCAACGCCATCGTGCGCGCCTCGTGCATCGTGCAGCTGGCGCTGGGCAATATCGGCAAGACCGGCGGCGGCGCCAACATCTTCCGCGGCCACGACAACGTGCAGGGTGCGACCGACGTCGGCCCCAACCCCGATTCGCTGCCGGGCTACTATGGTTTGGCCGCCGGCGCGTGGAAGCACTACGCTGCCGTGTGGGGCGTGGACTACGACTGGATCAAGGGCCGCTTCGTCTCGCAGGCGATGATGGAGAAATCCGGCACCACCGTCTCGCGCTGGATCGACGCGGTGCTGGAGAAGAACGAGCTGATCGACCAGGACAACAAAGTCCGCGTGATGTTCTACTGGGGCCACGCGCCCAACTCGCAGACGCGCGGCCTGGAGATGAAGCGCGCGCTCGACAAGCTCGACCTGCTGGTGGTGGTGGACCCGTACCCGTCGGCCACCGCGGCGATGGCCAACATGCCCGCCGCCGACGGCACGCCACCCAATCCGAACCGCGCGGTCTACCTGCTGCCCGCCGCCACGCAGTTCGAGACCTCGGGGTCGTGCACCGCGTCCAACCGCTCGCTGCAATGGCGCGAGACGGTGATCGAGCCGCTGTTCGAGTCGCAGCCGGACCACGTCATCATGCAGGCCCTTGCCGATCGTCTCGGCTTCGGCAACGAGCTGTCGAAGAACTTCAAGATCACCGAGTACAAGCGCGCCGGCATGACCTGGCGCGAGCCCGGGACCGAGTCGATCCTGCGCGAGATCAACCGCAGCAACTGGACCATCGGCTATACCGGCCAGTCGCCGGAGCGCTTGCAGGCCCACATGCGCAACATGCACCTGTTCGATGTGCGCACGCTGCGCTGCAAGGGCGGCAAGGACCCGGTCACGGGCTACGATCTGACGGGCGACTACTTCGGCCTGCCGTGGCCGTGCTATGGCACGCCGGAGCTGAAGCACCCGGGCTCGCCCAACCTGTACGACACCAGCAAGCACGTGATGGACGGCGGCGGCAACTTCCGCGCCAACTTCGGCGTGGAGCGCGACGGCATCAACCTGCTGGCAGAAGACGGCTCGTATTCGCTCGGTGCGGAGCTGACCACCGGGTACCCCGAGTTCGACCACGTGTTCCTGAAGAAACTCGGCTGGTGGGACGACCTCACCGATGCCGAGAAGAAGGCCGCCGAGGGCAAGAACTGGAAGACCGACCTGTCCGGCGGTATCCAGCGCGTGGCGATGAAGCACGGCTGCCATCCGTTCGGCAATGCCAAGGCACGCGCCATCGTGTGGAACTTCCCCGACCCGATCCCGCAGCACCGCGAGCCGCTGTATTCCACGCGGCCCGACATGGTCGCGCAGTATCCGACGCACGACGACAAGAAAGCCTTCTGGCGCCTGCCGACGCTGTACAAGACCGTGCAGCAGCGCAATATCGAGAACAAGGTCTACGAGAAATTCCCCATCATCCTGACCTCGGGCCGGCTGGTCGAGTACGAGGGCGGCGGCGAAGAGACGCGCTCCAACCCTTGGCTGGCCGAGCTGCAGCAGGAGAACTTCGTCGAGATCAACCCGAAGGCCGCCGCCGACCGGGGCATCCGCAACAACGATTACGTGTGGGTCAAGACACCGACCGGCGCCCAGATCAAGGTACGCGCGCTGGTGACCGAGCGCGTGGGCGTGGACCATGCCTTCATTCCGTTCCACTTCTCGGGCTGGTGGCAGGGCAAGGACCTGCTCGACTACTACCCCGAGGGCGCTCACCCGAGCGTGCGCGGCGAGGCCGTCAACACCGCCACCACCTACGGCTATGACGCGGTGACGATGATGCAGGAAACCAAGACGACGGTCTGCCAGATCGAGCGTTTTGCATAAGAGCGGGGAGCGATCATGGCGCGCATGAAATTCATCTGTGACAGCGAGCGCTGCATCGAATGCAACGCCTGCGCCACCGCCTGCAAGAATGAGCACGAGGTGCCGTGGGGTGTGAACCGCCGCCGCGTGGTCACCATCAACGACGGCATGGTCGGCGCGGAGAAATCCATCTCGGTGGCGTGCATGCACTGTTCGGACGCGCCGTGCATGGCGGTGTGCCCGGTCGACTGCTTCTACCGCACCGAAGATGGCCTGGTGCTGCACGACAAGGACGTTTGCATCGGCTGCGGCTATTGCTCGTATGCGTGCCCATTCGGCGCGCCGCAGTTCCCGAGCCAAGGCACGTTCGGCGTGCGCGGTAAGATGGACAAGTGCACGTTTTGCGCGGGCGGCCCCGAGAAGCACGGCAGCGAAGCGGAGTTCGAGAAATACGGTCGCAATCGCCTGGCCGAGGGCAAGCTGCCGCTGTGCGCGGAGATGTGCTCCACCAAGGCGCTGCTGGGCGGTGACGGGGATGTCATTGCCGACATCCTGCGCAATCGCGTGATGAAGCGGGGGAAAGGGGCGGAGCTGTTCGGCTGGGGGACGGCCTATGGAGGCGCCGGCAAGAGCGCCCAGGCCGCACCGGCTGCTCCGGTGACTCCGGTTGCTCCGGCAGCGCCCGCCGCCAAGCCGGACGCGCCGCCCTCGGGAGCGTACTAGTACCTCTGCACAGGGGTTATGACGGTTTGTCAGAGGTGGGTACAGGGTAGGCTTTGGCCAATTTTTTGCGAGCCGTTTCAGTAGAGAACATCCAGTTGATGCGAGC